>NZ_JBDPLV010000052.1:0-86697 GCF_039871605.1 Acrocarpospora sp. B8E8
GCGTCGGCGCCGTCCCCCGGCCCGAAATGCATCAGGTACCGCTCCAGCGCTTCGACCGCCGTGCGATAGTTCTCGGGAAGCCGTCTGACCCGCGCCTTGTACTGCCGCCAGCGCCTCTTGTCCTCCAATGACCCGGTGATCACCTCCAGGCGATGGAGCATGACATGCCGTCGCCGCTGTTTCATCAGGCGGCGGAGTTCCTGATCAGCGCGCACGTGGCGCGGCCGGGCGTGGTCACGTTGGGGGAGATGGTCGCGACCGCTCGGGGGTCCGTCCCGCTGGACGGCGTCTACTCGCAGAAGATTCGCACTGTGGTATCGGGCTGGTCGACCTCCATGGTCATCTCGTCGAGGTGCTCCACGAGCGCTTCGAGCTGTTCGGGCTTGAGCTGTGTCAGGTCGAACGGCACGCCCGACTTGTTCAGTTCGGCGTTGGCCCGCTCCAGTGCCTGCGGCGGGATCAGGGCCGCCAGCCGTACGCCGGCCCGCAGCAGCTGCAGCGGCACCCGCAAGTCGACTCGCCCCGGCTCGCCGGCCTCGAGGGTGTGCACCTTCACCCGCAGGTACTTCGCCTTGCCCTTCGGGCGGGCGGTGAGAGCCGCCGGCGGCTGGTCCCGTTCGAGCGCGGCGATGAGCTGCTCCGCCTCCTCTGCGGTGATCTTGCCCTCGGCCAGCATGTCGAGGATGTCCTTGCGCTGTTCGTTCATCGGAACCTCTCCTATCGGATAGCTACGAGCACAGCACGGTCGTACTCGATGTCGACCCGGGTGCCGGGCAACGCGGAGATGATGCGCCAACCGGTGCCGAGTGCCCGCACCACATCGATGCGGTACACGACGCAGGCCACGGCCACCCCCAGTACGGCCAGGACCACGACCGGTGAGAACACGAGCACCACCGGGAGCACCGGGACCCAGATCCGGATGCGACGACCATCTCGGCGTTTGACCCGTATGGTCACCAACTGCGGCATCACGTCCGACCCTCCAATTCGGACAATGCCTGCTGTGCGGTGATCTCACCGCGCCGCAACCGATCGATGACGTCGGCCCGCGACGGCGCCGGATCGGTCTCGACGAAGTCGAGCATCTGCGTGATCCGGTTCAGCCGCGCTTTGATCGTCGGGTAGCTCACGCCGAAGATCCGCTCCATCTCCTTGATGGAACCGTGGCACCGCACGAACGCCGTGACGAAGACCTGATCCTCGACGTTGAGCTGGGCCAGTTGCGGTAGCTCGAACTCGCCCTCGATCGCGACGCCGCTGCCTGCCAGGCGCACCCGCTGAACGGCGAACGGCTGGCCCCGGGTCAGGTTCGTGAGTTCCTGCCAGTCCATCGTCGAATCTGTCATATTTAAGTTATACCTGGCTTATCCTTAACTTTCAAGAAGTTGATCTTAATTTTCTTAAACGGGCGTCAGCTGCTCGTGAGGATGACGAGTTGCTGGGTCGCTCGGGTCATCGCGACATAGCGGTCGACCGCTCCTTCGATGCCCTCGCCGAACGCCTCTGGGTCGATGAGAACGACCAGGTCGAACTCGAGCCCCTTCGACAGCTCCGGAGTCAGGGACCGGACGCGGGACGTCGCCTGGAACGCGGGATCGCCGATGACGCAGGCGGTCCCGTCGGCATGCGTGGAGAGCCAGGTGTCGAGGATCGAGCCCAGATCCGAAGCGGATCCGTGTACGACGGGGACGTCGCCGGTGCGGATGGAGGTCGGCACGTTCGCGTCCGGGAGCACGGCCCGGATGACCGGCTCGGCTTCCGCCATGATCTGTTCCGGCGTCCGGTAGTTGATGCTCAGGGAGGCCAGGTTGATCCGGTCGAACCCGATCCGCTCGAGCCGTTCCTGCCACGACTCCGTGAACCCGTGCCTGGCCTGGGCACGGTCCCCGACGATGGTGAAGCTCCGGGACGGGCAGCGGATCAGCAACATCTGCCACTCCGCGTCGGTCAGTTCCTGAGCCTCGTCCACGACGATGTGCGCGAACGGGCCGGCGAGCAGGTCCGGGTCGGCGCCGGGCGGTGCGGTCCCGTCGATCAGGGTGTCCTGCAGGTCCTGTCCGCGCAGCATCGTCACCAGACCCTCACCGTCGTCATCGGCCTCGATAAGGATCTCGGTGACCCTGGCCCGGTGCTCGCGCTCGGCGGCGACCGCAGTGTCGTGCCGGCGCTTGCGTCGCGACGCCTCGGGGTCGCCGAGCCGCTGCCGTGCCGCGTCCAGGAGCGGCAGGTCGGACACCGTCCAAGCCTGGGCATCCTCGCGCTGCAGCGCCCGAACGTCGTCCGGGCTGAGCCAGGGAGCGCACATCCGCAGGTAGGCGGGCACCGACCACAGATCTCCGACGAGGTCGGCCGCTTCGATCAGCGGCCACGCCCGGTTGAAAGTCGTGAGCAACTCCCTGTCCCGCAGCAGCGATTTGCGGAGCAGGTCAGCCGACGCCTCGCCGTCGTGCTTGTCCATCAGGATCGTAAGCAGTTCCTCCCAGATCTGGTCGCGCGCCTCGTTGTGCGGCGTACCGGGTTCTGGTGCGTCGAACGCCTCGGCCCAATCGTCGGCGCTCAGCCAGATGTCGGACCAGGGGGTCGTGACCGTCATCCCCTTGGCAGGCGGGTTCTCGTAGAACCTGACGGCCGGCTCGATCGCCTTCACCAGGTCCGCGGACGACTTCAGGTGGGCCACGTTCGGGTCGGTCTCGATCGCCGCCGCGGCTCCCTCGGCGACGAGGTCCCGCAGCGTGCAGGTCTGCACGCCCTCCTCGCCGAGGCTGGGGAGTACGTCGGCGACGTAGGCCAGGTACGGCTGGTGCGGACCGACGAACAGCACGCCGCCCCGGCGGTGACCGAGGCGAGGGTCGGAGTAGAGCAGGTAGGCGGAGCGGTGCAGCGCGACGACGGTCTTGCCCGTGCCCGGACCGCCGTCGACGACGAGAGCGCCGCGGGAGCCCGCGCGGATGATGGCGTCCTGGTCGGCCTGGATGGTGCCGAGCACGTCGCGCATCCGTGCCGATCGGTTGCCGCCCAGGCTGGCGATGAAGGCGGACTGGTCGTCGAGCGCGGCGTGCCCGACCAGCCCGTCCGGGGTGAACACCTCGTCCCAGTAGTCGCTGATCCGGCCGCGGGTCCAGCGATACCTGCGGCGGCTTGCCAGGCCCATCGGGTTGGCGTGGGTGGCTCCGAAGAACGGCTCGGCCGCGGGGGAGCGCCAGTCGAGCAGCAGCCGGCGGCCCGCGCTGTCGGTGAGGCCGAGTCGTCCGACGTACACGGGTTCGGCATCGTCCGCGCTGACCATGTGTCCGAGGCACAGGTCCAGACCGAAGCGACGCAGGGCGCGCAGGCGAGCGGTCAGCCGGTGGACCTCCAGGTCCCGGTCCAGCGCCTGCCGCCCTTTGCCGCCGGGCGCCTTGCGCTCGGCATCGAGGCGGTCGGACAGGTCGGTGATCGACTGCTCGAGGCTCTCCGCGATGGCCGCGAAGTGCTGCTCATCGCCGGCGATCAGCGCCGGGCCGGCTTTGGGGGAGAGGCGGTCGGGAAGGTCGAACGCGCTGGTAGTCAGGGGTTCCACGACATCAGCTCCGATCCGAGGCGGACGAGGCACTTTCCCGGCTCGACGATCCCGCGTGGTTCACGCGGACGCCGGGCGGCCGCAACCGCACCGCGAGTCCTACCATCGGTTCGACGTCCCCGCGCGACCCGTACGTCGCCAACAACACCCGCACTTCGCATCCCCCATTTCCGCAGGTTCTGGCCTCGGCCAGCGATTCTGCGGCATCACCCGGGTCTTGCCGCAAGCCCCCCGGTGCGCTATACGTTAAGAGTGGAAAGAGCGGGTGCTCCCCTTTCCACTTGTTGGCAGAACCCCGGGCTCAGCGGCTCACGGTGGTCTCCCGCTCCATATGCGACAGCTTCTCAGGATTGCGTACGGCGTAGAGCCCGGTGATGAGCCCGTGGTCGATGCGCACCGTCACGACGGTGTCGATGTCGCCGTTGAGCCGGAAGATCAGTGCCGGGTGGCCGTTGACCTGTGCCGGCTGCAGCGACACCGCGGGAGAGACCCGGCGCAGCACGCGAGCCACCTGGTCGGCCCCCACGACGGGCGCCAGCGCGGCCGGCTTGAGCCCGCCGCCGTCTGCCAGGAGGACGACGTCCGGCGCGAGGATGTCGAGCAAGCGTTGCAGATCACCCGTTTCGACAGCCCACTGGAACGCCTTGAGCGCGCCGCGGGCCTCGACGGGAGAAACGACCCCGCGGGGTCGGCGCGCGGCGACGTGTGCCCGTGCCCGGTGGATGATCTGACGGACCGCGGCCGGGCTCTTGTCGACGGCTTCGGCGATCTCGTCGTAAGCCAGATCGAATACCTCGCGCAGCACGAACACCGCCCGCTCGGTAGGGGTGAGCGTCTCCAGCACCAGCAGCATCGCCATCGAGACGCTGTCGGCCAGCTCGACGTCCTCGGCCACGTCGGGCACGGTCAGCAGCGGCTCGGGCAACCAGGGGCCGACGTAGGATTCCTTGCGCCGGCCGAGCGTACGCAGCCGTTTCAGCGCCTGGCGGGTGGTGATCCGGACCAGGTAGGCACGCTGATCCCGCACCGTGTCGAGGTCGACGCCCGCCCACAGCAACCAGGCTTCCTGCAGGACGTCCTCGGCGTCGGCGGCCGAGCTGAGCATCTCGTAGGCGACCGTGAACAGCAGGTTGCGGTGGGCGAGGAACGCCTCGGTGGCCGAGTCCACAGCGGAGTCCATGCGGCCGCCACGAGCTGTGTCCGTCGGCTGCTCGCTGCGTTCGCTCATCGCTGGTTCCTGCCTGTTCGTTCTCGACCGTGCCATGCATATGACGCCGGTCCCCACCGCTTTGTGACGTGACGCACGTCACACAACCGCGCTGTCACAAGAATCGGGTCGCCGGGATCTCTTGCTCGTCAGGACGCCGCGCTGGTGATCCACGCGGCACCACGAGTGAGGAACGTCATGAGCTCAGCGCTTGAAACCCTTCGCCGCGACTTCGGCGGCGACATCATCGAACCGGGAGCAACGGAGTACGCATCGGCCAGTCGCTCGATATTGGCTTCGGGTAGTCCGGCCTATGTTCTGCGGCCCAAGAGCGTCGGGGACGTGCAAGCAGGGGTCAGATTCGCTGCCGGCGCAGGTCTTGTGCTGTCCGTACGAGGCGGCGGCCACGGTTTTCCGGGCTTCGGCACCAACGACGACGGCGTCGTGATCGACCTCAGCAAGCTCGCGAACGTCGAGATCATCGACAAGAAACGCCACCACGTACGAATCGGCGGCGGCGCCACCTGGGGACAGGTCGCGGCCGTCCTGGCCCCGAATGGACTCGCGATCTCCTCAGGTGACACCAAGGGCGTCGGTGTCGGTGGGCTGACGTTGACCGGTGGCATCGGCTGGAAGGTCAGGAAGTACGGCCTCGCGTTGGACAACGTGGTCGCCGCCGAGGTGGTCACCGCCAACGGAGAGGTCGTGCATGCGAGCGCGGCGGAGAACCCGGAGCTGTTTTGGGCGATTCGCGGTGGCGGCGGCAATTTCGGGATCGTGACCGCCTTCGAGTTCGCGGCACACCCGACGACAGACGTCTTCTACGGCAAGATCGCCTTCCCGGCGTCGGCGGCGGCCACGGTGCTCCAGGGTTGGGCGGACTACCTCCGCACCGCCCCCGAAGAGCTCACCTCCGTCGCGAGCTTCGCCAATCCCTTCGCCGGAGGGCCCGAAGCGCCGGTCGAGATCCACGTCGCCTTCGACGGCGATGACCCGGACCTCGCGGCCCAGGCCATCGACCCGATCCGCCGGCTCGGCACAGTGATCGACTACGATATCGCGCGGAAACCCTACGCCGACACGCTCGTGGACGGCGCCACCCCGCCGCCGGGCATCCACCTGGTCACCCGAAGCGCGTTCGCCGACAAGGAATCGGTGCCCGAGGTCCTTCAGATCCTTGCCGAGGTCGGGGCATCGGAGGGGTCGCCGTTCATCGCCGTTCGCAGCGTCGGCGGCGCGGTATCCCGCGTCCCGCACGATGCCACCGCCTACGCACATCGCCAAGCGGAGTTGATGTTCGTGACCACCATCGCGGGTCCGCAGCCGGTCGTCGAGGCCGCTGGGCCCGCTCTGGAAACGATCTGGGCGAGACTCGCACCTCACGTCAACGGCGTCTACGCCAACTTTCTCGCTTCCGCCACCGAGGATGACGTCGCCGCGATCTATCCAACGCAGACCTACAAGCGGCTCGCGGCGGTCAAGCGCCAGTACGACCCTGGCAATCTGTTCGCCCGCAACCACAACATCCGGCCTCGGTAAGCATCAGTTGGTCGGCTCGCAAGGCGACCCGACCAACATCACGATGGAGAGCTCCGCGCGGCTCCGTACCGGGTGGTCAGCTGTACGAGACCGACTGCAGGGAGCAGTTGGTGACATACGGCCCGGGGTAGACCTGCCAGGCGGCGCAGGCCCAGCTGGCGGTGACGGTCGTGTACCCGGCGGGGATGCCGGCGCTGCCGTTCGACACGCCGTAGAGGTCGTACTGGTGGCCGCTGCTGCACTTGGCGTTGATCGTCACCGACGTGGCTCCGCTCGGCAACGCCTGAGAGAACTGGAACGAGTGGTTGGCCGGATTCGAGACCAGGCTGCCGTTGGGCACCGGCGTGGACGTGGAGGGCGGTGAGGTGACGACCGCCAGGGTGTTGGGGTACCAGTCGCTGGTGTTCCCCGAATAGTTGGATGAGGTGCAGTCAACCGTGGCCTGCAGCGTGACGTTGACGGCGGCGGCCGGCTGTTGGAAGGCGACGATCGCCGCGCCGGTTGTGACCAGCGCCGAACCGAGCGCCAGCGCCCGTCGCACTAATTTCCCAGCGAACATCGAGGTCCCTTTCTACGCGTCCGACATTCATCCACCGCGAATCCAGCCACCTTCCTGGACGACGGTCAATATCAGGACATTTCAGTCAGTCCGAAACCGTGACCGGGGACTTTCGCCTAAAACGACGATTGCGGACGTCCAGAGTCCGGCACGCCGGAAATCAAGCTGAAATGCCCGTCAGGCGCTTAGTTTGCTGACAATTTCAGGTCGTGTTCTCTCCTGCAACGTTCAGAAAGGATCACCGTCGTCGCGAGACAGGTGACCAGACCGGTCAGGAATCGAGAAGCGCCGCCTGCCGAGCCGCACCTAGCGTGACCGCCATGGACATCACCATTCACGCGAGCTTCCTCCCGCACGACGACCCGGACGCGTCCCTGGCCTTCTACCGCGACACCCTCGGCTTCGAGGTCCGCAGCGATGTCGGATACGACGGGATGCGCTGGATCATGGTCGGCCCCGCCGACCAGCCGGGCACGTCCATCGTCCTGCAGCCGCCGGTCACCGACCCCGGCGTCACCGACGACGAGCGCCGCACCATCATCGAGATGATGGCCAAGGGCACCTACGCCGGCATCGTCCTGTCCACCGCCGACCTCGACGGCACCTTCGCGCGACTGCGGGCCGGCGACGCCGAGGTCGTCCAGGAGCCGACCGAGCAGCCGTACGGGGTTCGCGACTGCGCCGTCCGCGATCCCGCGGGCAACCTGATCCGCATCCAGGAACTGCGCTGAGCCGCAACCCTGACGACCGTGAGGAGACGAGATCTTCGCGCCCGGTGACGTCGTGCCTTGCTGTCCGACCGGTCAGCGCGCCGGCAGGTCGTCCAATTCGGCGGTGAAGAGCAGCGCGGGGTCGAATCTCATCCCGGTGAAGTGGCCGGCGAGCTCCAGGGACAGGACACCGTGCAGCCGGGTCCAGAAGGTGAGGGCCCGGCGGAGGGCGGCGGGCGGGGCGGGGTGGCCGCCCGCCCACTGCCGGTGGCCTTCGAGGTGCGCGTCGAACGGCGTCGCGGGGCCGTCGGCGGGCAGCGCGGCGCAGGCGTCGAGCAAGGTCGTCATGATCTCGGACGCGATCGCGGTGACGTCGTCGGGCGCGTGGTAGCCGGGAACGGGTGTGCCATAGATGAGGAAGTACCGCTGGGGGTCGTCAAGCGCCCATTCACGCAGTGCGTGAGCCAGCGCGGTGTGGTCCGGGCCGGGCCCCGAGGCTGCGCGGAAGGTGTCGGCCAGACTTCGGTACGCGTCCCTGATGAGCTCGGTGATCAGTTCGTCACGGCTGGCGAAGTACCGGTAGAGCGCGGGTCCGCTCATGCCCATCTGCTTGGCGATCGCGTTGAGGGAGAGCGCGGACGCCCCCGCCGTGGCGATCTGCTCCCATGCGCGTTCCTTGATCTCCGTACGCACCTGAGTGCGGTAGCGCTCGCGCGGGGACGTGGTGTCTGTTTCCGCCATGGCCTGCCACCTTCCCGCACCTGCGCGGCTACATCTTCAAGATTTAGTTAGAGGCTATCACGAAACTTATTGACACTCTCCACCTCTACGGGTTACAACTTCTAACGAACGCGAAAGTACATAACTCAACGCACAGCGCAGTGGAGGTCGTCATGAACGCCGAGGGACTCGTCGAGGTCGTCCTGCCGGGCAAGGTGGAGCCGGAAGGCCTGGAGATCCGGCACGGAGCCGTCCCCGCCCCCGGCCCTGGCCAGGTCCTGATCCGGATGGAGGCGACCGGGGTCTCCTTCGCCGAACAGCAGATGCGCCGCGGCCGTTACTACGACCAGCCGGCGTTCCCGTTCGTGCCCGGCTACGACCTGGTCGGCACGGTGCTGGCGACCGGTGCGGGTGTCGAGCCCGGCCTGGCCGGCACCCGGGTGGCCGCGCTGGTCAAGGTCGGCGGCTGGGCCAGCCACGTACTCGTCGACGCGGCCGACGTGGTGGAGGTTCCCCACGGGATCGGCCCGGCGGAGGCGGAGACCATGGTGCTCAATGGCATCACCGCCTGGCAGATGCTGCACCGCAAGGCACGGGTCCGCGCCGGGCAGACCATCCTGGTGCACGGCGCCAACGGCGGCGTGGGCTCGGTCCTGGTCCAGCTGGCGCAGGCCGCGGGCGTGCAGGTGATCGGCACAGCGTCCGCGCGCCACCACGACGCCTTGCGCGAGCGCGGCGTCATCCCGGTCGACTACCGCACCGAGGACATCCCCGCACGCGTCCGCGAACTTGCCCCCGGCGGGGTGGCCGCCGTCTTCGACCACGTCGGCGGCCGCAGCGTCGTCGACTCCTGGCGCCTGCTCGCGCCCGGGGGCACGCTCGTCTCCTACGGCAGCGCCTCCACCAGGGATGACGAGGGGTCCAAGCAGTGGCCCGTACTCAAGCTGCTCGGCCGGGTCTGGCTGTGGAACGCGCTGCCCAACCGCCGCCGCGCCTACTTCTTCAACATCTGGGCCGGGCGCTCTCTGGCCAAGAACCGGTTCCGGGCCCGGCTACGCGCCGACCTCACCCAGGTCTTCACAGCCCTCCAGCGCGGGGACGTCACCGCCCAGATCGCCGCCCAACTGCCGCTTACCCGCGTCTCCGACGCCGTGCGACTGGCCGAATCCGGCACCGTCGCCGGAAAGATCGTACTCACCCCGTAGCGCATTCCTCCCCACCTGAAAGGCCCGACGCGCAACGCCCTCACGGCACCGGGGGTGGCCCGACGATATCGATCCCGTGCCGCGCCGCGATCTCGCTCAGCAGGGCCGGGTCTGGTGTCGCACCGACCGCGTCGCCAGCGTCGATCACGAAGTCGGCGAAGCCCGGGCCGTGGTGCAGCGTCAGGTACCGGGCGGAGTCGCTGGTCACCACGAACCCATGTGGCCGCCCGGCGGGTAGCACGGCGGCGCAGCCGGCGCCGGCCCGGTGCTCCTGGCCGTCCACCACCACCCGCAACTCCCCGTCGAGCACCACGAAGGTCTCGCTGGCAACCCGGTGGACGTGCATCGGGCTGCCATGCCCGCGACTGCCCCGGGTCTCGATGACCGCGAACTCACCGCCAGTGTCGTGGCCGGTGACGCGCAGGTGGTAAAGCTCGCCGAGGAACGACACGGTTTGCTGGGTGTCCGGAGTGGTGATCGCCGGTGTCAGGATCCGCGCGGCGTGCGGGGATGTCATACCGACACGGTGACCCGGCCGACCCGTACCTGTCAAAGCGGCGCAGTCGGTCACGAAGCGGTGTGCCCGCGGTCGAACGCGCCATAGCGGACGCGCACCGTCGCGAGTGGGTCTTCGTGCTCGCCGCGACGGCGCGCGACGGCGTGCCCCGCAAGCCCGGTGCCTGGCTCACCACCACCGCCAAACGCAAAGCGCTGGACGTGCTACGCCGGGACCAGGTGTTCCGGGCGAAGATGCCGCTGCTCGCAGAACCGGACGAGGTCGACATGGATGAGTCGGACGACGCGGTGATCCCGGATGACCGGCTGCGGCTCATCTTCACCTGTTGCCATCCCGCGCTGGCCCGGGAGGCCCCCGGGTGGCGCTGACCCTGCGCCTGGTGTGCGGGATCGGCACCGGGGACATCGAGCCGGCCCTGTTCCCGTCGTTCAACCTCCCACCCACCCTGGACCGATGAGGTTCCGCGGTTGATGCCGTCTCAATACCGCACGAGGCAATCAGCCGGTAGAGGAGACAGCAGTGAACGACATCGAACCGCAGACCGCGAACGGCAAGGTGCTCTGGCACTTCACCATGTCCCTGGACGGGTTCGTGGCCGGGCCGAACCACGAGATGGACTGGATGATGACCGGCATCCCGCCCCAGCCGGGCCTGATCAAGGCCCTACCGCCCGACGGTACCTGCGGATGTCGGTGCAGAGCGGGCGCATAGGATCGCCGGCATGGCATTGCGACCTGTTCAGGTGAACATCAAGGCTCTTGATGCCTCGGCGGTCGGCCGGTTCTGGGCGGAGGCGCTCGGCTGGAGTGCTTACAGCCCCGGCGTGACCACCTACGTCGGACCCGTCGGCGGCCTTGTTTGGCCGGACCCGGTCGCCGTCTGCGTCGACGTTGTTCCCGTCCCGGAGCCCAAGACGACAACGAAGAACCGGGTGCACCTCGATCTCGCCACCACCTCCGCGGCCCACCAGGCGGAGTTGGTCGCGTGCCTGAAGGTTCTCGGTGCGACGCCCGCCGACGTGGGCCAGGGCAAAGTGCCGTGGACGGTCCTCGCCGACCCCGAGGGCAACGAGTTCTGCGTGCTGGAGCCTCGGGAGGTCTACCGGGACACCGGGCCGATCGCCGCGGTGGTGGTCGACTGTGCGGATCCGCGGGCCATGGCCCGGTTCTGGGGTGAGGCGATGGACTGGACCCTGCACGAGGTGACTGACGATCATGCGGTGTTGCGCTCCGCCAAGGGTGTCGGCCCGTATCTGGAGTTCCTCCGCACGCCCGGCGTGAAGACCGTGCCAGACCGCGTCCATCTTGACCTGCTGCCGTACCCCGGTGACGACAAAGCAGCGGAGGTGGCCCGGCTGCGGGCCCTCGGCGCCACCGACCTCGACCTCGGCCAGGGCGACGTTCCGTGGACGTGCCTGGCCGACCCGGAGGGCCACGAGTTCTGCGTCCTCGCCCTGCCCTGACGCGGAGCCTCGACGACAGCCCGACACCGGGTGGCGGTAAGAGGCGTTGGCCTCCGCCACGCCACATCGCCGTCGACACCCAAGGGCTGCTGCTCGTGGCCCTGGTCGACCTACGCCGACTTCCGCATCGATCGATGCGGAAGTCAACCGTAGCACGTTCCGCATCGATCACTTCGGAAGGGTGTGGACCCGTGGGGATGGAGACGGGTGACTGCGGTTCTCAGCAGGGTGGCCAGTTGCGCAGGGCGGCGTCGGCCATGTCCTGGAGTTCGTCGCGGCCGACGCCGCTGGCGGCTTGCACGGCGATGCCGTAGGCCAAGGCGGTGACGTAGCGGGCGAGCAGTGCCGGGTTGGTCTCCGGCGGCAGGTCGCCGTCATCGACGGCTCGTTCGAACCGTTCTCGGATGCAGGAGTAGCCGCTGTCGCGCCACGCGACGAGGAGGTCGCGGGCTCCACGGCTGGAGTCGCCGGTGGCCAGGGCGCCCTGGACGCACAGGCACCCGTTGGGGCCGGTCGGGCGGGTGGTGGTTCGGACGGTGCCGGCGAAGATCGCGGTGACGACGCCGAGGGCGGTCGGCTCGTCCAGGGCTCGAGCCAGGTAGGCGCTCGGGCCCTCGGTGTAGCGCTCCAGGGCCTTGCGGAAGAGCTCCTCCTTGTTGCCGAAGGTAGCGTACATGCTGGTGGTGGAGATGCCCATCGCGTCGGTCAGGTTGGCCAGACTGGCCCCCTCGTAGCCCTGCTCCCAGAACACCAGCAGGGCGCGCTCGAGTGCCTCGTCGGCGTCGAATCCCCGCGGTCGGCCGATTGGGCGGCGCTGCCTGGTCTCCACCCCCGCAGTCTAACCCTTCTGCAGCGATCGATGCGGAACATGCTACCGTCGACGGCGGCCTGAACCAGTGATCGTGAGGGCCCGCGCGGCCGATTCTGGGACGCCGTGAGGCGACGCGCCGCGTCGCTGGGCAGCGACGGCGACGGCCAGGTCAACATCGCCTTCCCGGGCGGGACGGTCAACGCGGTCACCGGTGGGGTGCTGAACGTCTACCACTGGAAGCCGGCTTACCGGATCGAGGACTTCCCGCTGCATGCCCGGGAGTTGGAGGCGGCCGAGGTGGCGAGTCAGCCCTCGCTGCCGCTGCGGGCCGGCTACCAGGTGGTGCCGTTCACCGGCCGTACCGATCAGTTGCAGAAGGGCCTTCGAGGCTGGTAGAAGTCGATGATCGAGTGATCTGAATTCCTGCCTCGGTCTCTGTTTCTGTTCACTCGGCGTGATCGTTTGGGGCGTAGCGGCTCCATGTTCCGCCTGCTTCGGAGGAGATCCGGGTGGTGGTCTTGTCGTGGAAGCCGAGTGCGCGGGCGATGACGGGGGCCGAGGCTTGGAGCACCAGTTGCCGGAGGGCGGCGGTGCGGGCGGCTGTGCCGGGAACGCCGAGTTTTCGGACCAGGTCGGCGAGGCTGCGGTGGTGGAGCGGCTGCCCGGCCCGGCGTCCGGGGAAGAGCCAGCGGGCGTCGGCGTTGGTGGCCGTGTTCATGTTGGTGCGATCGGCTTTGGCTCGCAGCAGCAGGTCGGAGAAGGGGGGCGGGGACCGGGGTCGGCGGTTCGCCCAGGCGGATGAGGACCTGGTCGTCGGCGTCGTGGACGATGTCGTCGAGGGTGAGCCGGGCGATTCAACGTGATCGAACCGGAGAAGCCAGTAAGTCCCAGGTCCCAGGCCACAACAGCGGCAACCGGGGCGGTAGAGACGGCTGGGGACTCAGGGGTTGTTTCTTAGACCGCCGCCGCGACATCACCCGCAAGACCAGGAATGGTCTGGAAGCAGCCCGCAGACGTAGGGCGGCCGGCGCCCCGTGGTCGACGACGACGAACGCGCCGTGATCCTCGCCGCCGCGAACGCGGAGACTCCATCCGCACCATCGCCGCCGGGGTCAACGTCTCCATCGGCGTCGTCACAAACTCTCGCAGACGCCAATGCCTCGTAGGCCGCCGGGGCAGAGCGCGGCGGGGGCGAGAACGCACACCACGACCGTCCGCCCAGTCCAAAACGGGGTCGGCTCGGCCCATGTCAAGTGTGCTTGACATCACGGCGGGCGGCTTCTATCGTGTCAAGTGTACTTGACTTCTCGCCGCAGGAAGGGCTACTCGTGCAAGCACACAACGCGACCGGGGCCTATGGGGACTCGATCAAGACAACCGTTCGACTTGTACTCTGGACACTCGCCTGGGTGGCGACCCTTGCCTTGGCCAGGTTCGGTCCCGGACTCCTTTGGGATTCGCAGCAACCGGTGGCGAGCTGGACCGCAGTTGCCGCCAATGTTGTCGTCGGCATCGGATGGATCGTCGCCTTCGCGCGCTTTCTCCGAGGACTCGATGAGTTGCAACGGAAATTCTTACAGGATGCGCTGGAGGTCACCCTCGGAGTGGGGTGGGTCGGCGGATTCGCCTACGTCGTCGCGGACGCCGCCGGCCTCATCGCCTACGACGTCAATATCGCACTCTTCCCCGTGCTCCTGGGAGTCGTCTACTCGATCGCCTTCGTCGTCGGCAAGATCAGATACCGATGAAGAACCGCATCAAGGAACTTCGGGCCGAACGCGCCTGGACGCAGGCTGACCTGGCGCAGCGTGTCGGCGTGTCAAGGCAGACGATCAACGCGATCGAAACAGGGAAGTTCGACCCGAGCCTTCCATTCGCCTTCCGTCTCGCCAAGCTGTTCAACCTGAAGATCGAAGAGCTATTTCTCGACGATCAATGAAGCGCCTCGGGCGTAGCCAGCACGAGCCGACCAGAGACATAGTCGCGAATCGTGCCACGCTTGACGGTTCCGGGATCGAGGACACCGATGTCGGCCACCCAAGCAGCAGGTGCAGGTTCAGTGGGTAGTGAGGCCACAGAGACCTCAGGGAACCCAAGGCTCATCTCTTACACAGAGGGCGCGCAACCCACCCGCCGTGGCATCACCGGTCGTGGGCGAGGGCTTAAGACCTCGTTTCCCTGCGCGAGGTAAAGGAAAGCCGTCCGTGTCACAAATTCCCTCTTCCCAGTAAATCGAAAAACATCCGTACTTCTACCCGGAGGTATCCGTGCGATTAGGTCGGACAGTGCTCATCGTCGGTGCGGTCACGATGGCCACCGTGGCGGCGGGCGCGCCGGCGCCGGCCGGCCCGCGTACCCTGGCCGGCACGCCCGAGCCGGCGGTCGCCGAAGCCGGGACGGCGGCCCCGGTCTGGGGCGAGTGCACGATGCCGCCGCAACCTGGCATCGAGCGCGACCCACGCCAGCAGTGCGCGACCTTGAAGGTGCCGCTGAACTACCGTGCCCCACGCGGGCGGACCATCGAGATCACGATCTCCCGCATCGCGACCGCGCAGCCCGGGACGCGCCGCGGGATCCTGCTGTCCAACCCCGGCGGTCCGGGCGATCAAGGACTCGACCTGCCCAGCGCGCTGGCGACCGTGCTGCCGCCGGAGGTCCTGGACCAGTACGACCTGATCGGGTTCGATCCGCGAGGAATCGGCCACAGCACCCCGGTCACCTGCGGGATCGACCCCGCGACCCCCCGGTCGCATGTGCTGCCCTACCCGGCGCCGGACGGCGGCATCCAGCGCAATGTCACCTTCGCGCGAACCACCGCCGCCGCATGCGCCGAGCACTCCGGCGATGTGCTTCGGTTCATCACCACGGCCAACACCGCCCGGGACATGGACCGCATCCGAGCCGCGCTCGGGGAGCCGAAACTCTCCTACTACGGCACCTCCTACGGCACCTACCTGGGAGCCGTCTACCTCTCGCTGTTCCCCGGCCGCAGCGACCGGGTCGTGCTGGACAGCGCCGTCGATCCGGGCCTGGTGTGGCGGGACATGTTTCGGACCTGGAACGAGGCGGTCGCGCTGCGCCTGCCCGACTTCCTCGCCTTCGCAGCCGAGCGGGACGCCGTCTACCACCTCGGCGCGACACCGGATGAGGTGCGGCGTACCTACGACCGGCTGACCGCGGCCCTCGACGAGCGGCCCCTGCCGAACCCGGGCGACCCGGAACTCGACGGCAACGCGCTGCGCGAGATCACCCGATGGTTGCTCTACTTCGACTTCGCCCTGCCGAGCCTGGCCGAATTCTGGCAGGAAGTGGCGGAGGCCGTCTCCACGGGATCAGCCGTGGACGCCGCCGCCGTGGCGCGCCTGGCCCGGCTGGGCTCCGCCGGGGGCGTCACGGCCGGCGACCGAGCCGGGACGGCGGACGTACCGGCGGACAACCGCATCGCCGCTCTCTACGCCGTGGTCTGCGATGACGTCGATTGGCCGCGCGACGTGGCGTTGCACGCCCGGCAGGTCGCGGCCGATCGGCAGGCGTGGCCCGTGACGGCGGGCATGCCGTCGAACCTCTGGCCGTGCGCGGCGTGGCCGACCCGGCCGGTGGAGCCGCCGGTGACGGTCACCGGCAACGGGCCGCGCAATGTGCTGATCCTGCAGAACACCCGCGATCCGGCCACGTCCCTGCGCAGCGCACGCGGCCTGCGCGCCGCGCTCGGACGGCGGGCCGCCATGATCACCGTCGACCAGGGCGGCCACGGCGTGTTCGGACTGGGCAGCTGCGCCGACGAGGCGACGAACACCTTCCTTGCCACCGGGTCACTGCCGGCGCGGGACCGCTTCTGCCCGGCTCCGTCACCGGCCGGCGACACCGTGCGCTCCGCGGCCGTTCCGTACATACCTCCTGCGTGGCCGCTGTAGTACACTACCGTGCCGCACCGGGAGACGATCTTCCAGAACTCGTGAGCACCCGTCGAGTCCGGCCGAGCAGGCGCAGCCGCCTGTCGCCTACCGGACCCTCGCATAGGCACGCATCTGTTCGGCCAGCCGCTCGAGTTCGGCCGCCTCCGCGGGCGAGGCGTTGCTGAGTCCGCTGTGTGCGGCCGTCGGGCTCCGCAGGAAGCGCCGCAGCACGGCCACGAGCAGCCCTTCCGGCAGAGTCCGCAACGCGGCGAACCCGCGAGGAACCGGCGGCGTCGGCATGGCGGCCAGGTTCTGCCGCATGAGGTGGAGCATGCCGCGGACCGCGTCCGAATCGTCGGCCAGCGCCGCCGGGCCGCCCGCCGCCAGCACCGCCTGCCCGAGTGGCACCGCGAACGCGGCGTGCGTCTTGAGCCAGGCATCCATCCGCGGCTCGGCCTTGGCGTTGATCCCGGCGGCGCGGAACGCCTCCACGATCCCTTCCAGTCGCGGGGTGGTACGGCCGTCGGGTTCGCCGATCGGCAGCGCGACCCGGCGGGTCATGAAGTTGGTCGCGCGGTAGCGCACCACGTCGCCGTCCATCGTGCCGGCGGCCGTGGGGAAGCCGAGCAGCACCCGCTCGTGGCCTATCACCGCGGCCAGCGGCTGCGCACCGGCCGCCCAGTTGAGCATGAACAGCACGTCGCCTTCGACACCGGCGAGTGACTCCAGCACCGCGTCGACTTGATGGGTGCGGACGAAGACGGCGATCAGGTCATACCCGCCGGGCGGGTGCTCGACCACCGGCATCGGTACCCGCTTGACAGCCGGGCCGTCCGCCTCGGCGAGCTGCACGCCATGCCGCCGCAGGGAGGCCAGGCGCTCGCCCCGTGCGAGGAGCGAGACGTCGTGCCCGGCCTCATGCAGGCGGGCGGCGAACAGGCTGCCGACAACCCCGGCGCCGTACACAAGAAGTTTCATGACAACCCTAGTCGTTGCTGTGATCGGTGAAGGTGAGCGCCGGCCGGACGATCGTCCGGAACAGCTCTTGCCGAGACGCCGTGTTCTCCTCCCGGCCGCTGATCAGGGGGGAGAAGGCGAGGTCGGCGAGGATCAGGTGGGCCAGCCGCCGGAACAGTGGCGAGTCGCGCACGACCTCGCCACGGTCGGCGGCAGCCTCGAAACCGGCGGCCAGCGCGTCCACGATCGGCGCGATGATCTCCCTGCGCAGCGCGGTGCCTAGGTCAGGGTCGGTCGCTGCCGCGTGCAGCAGCATGAATCCCAGGCGCAGGTCGCTGGCCGACGCGCCGTCGCGAGCCATCTGCGCGAATACCTCGTCGAGCGAGGTCGCCGCAGCGTAGTCAGGCAGGGCCGGACCTTGATATGTGAGGGCGGCCATGACCAGGTCGGCCTTGCTGCCCCCCCAATGCCTGTACAGCGTCGCCTTGCTCGTTCGAGCACGGGCCGCCACCGCATCAAAGGTGAACCGTTCGTAGCCGGCTTCCAACAGCAACGCACGTACGGCCTCGAACAACTCGGCGAGACGCTCGGGCGACATGCGGGAACGGGGTGGGGAGTCCTGCTGCATCCCGTAACGGTACGATACGGTTTCGTACAGGTCAAGCGGAGTGGCCGTGCCTCAGGCGCATGCCAGAAGTTTCATAGGCGGTCGCTTATGAAAGAAGCCCGAACGGCCCCTGGAAGGACAATCCGTGAGCATGATTACAGCGAGTTACTTTGGGGCCGGTCGTACGGACGGGGCCAACAAGCTGGGCGTATCCCGGCGTGGTAGGCGGCCTGCACCAAGACGGGCATCGGATACCCCCGCTACTGGTGTGACCGCTTCAATCGATGATCGCGGTGACTTCGGCCTCGATGAGGATGCCGGGCTCGAAAAGCACCTCCACCCCGATCAGCGCGGCCGGTGGCGTGGCGATGTCGAACTCGCGGGCCGCCTGTTCGATGCCTGCGTTGAAGGCGTCGTACATCTCTCTCTTCCAGCCTGCGGCGTACCACGTGACGCGGACGACGTCGTGGAACGTCGCTCCGGCCGCGTCCAGCGCTTTGGCGACGTTGCGGTAGACCTGGGTGACCTGCCCGGCGAGGTCGCCCGGTGCCACGAGCTCGCCGCTCTCGTCCCAGGCGACCTGTCCCGCGATGTGGACCTGTCTGCTCCCCCTCGCCACCGCGACGTGGTGGTAGAGCGGGACTTGGACCTGCCTGTCAGGGTTGATGAGCAAAACAGCCACGAGATCTCCTGATCGGTCATGTGATCGAGGCGCCGGAGGGCGCCTATGCTCTCTTGTGGTTACTCAGAAACCATAGGAGAGTGTTCGCTGACGTGGAAGAACGCACTTTTTAGAGACTGGGGAACCTCATGGTGACCAAGCAGTTCGCAGGCACGGCTGACGAAGCGGACCTGAGGCGCGCGGACTCCCTGGCGCGGGAGATCTTCTCGGATGTCGCCAACAAGTGGGCGCTGCTTATCATCGAGGCTCTCGGTGAGCGCACTCTCCGCTTCAGCGAACTGCGCGACGAGGTCGAGGGCATCAGCCACAAGATGCTCACCCAGAACCTGCGCATGCTGGAGCGCAACGGCCTGGCCGAGCGGAAGGTGCATCCCACTGTGCCGCCGCGGGTCGAGTACACCCTCACCGAGCCGGGCCAGGCCCTGCGCGCGACGGTTGATCTCATCTGCGGCTGGACCCACCAGTACTTCGGCCACATCGAGACCGCCCGCCAGCGCTTCGACGCCTGACGGCTCAGTTCAAGTGGACGTCTCCGGCCATCACGGTAAAGGTGAACCCGGCGCTCGTCGTACGGCGCAGCGGAATGTCGCACTTGATCCGGCGCAACACCTCGTTCCTGCTGAGGCCGAGCCCCTGCGCGATGAGCCGCTCCGGGCGTACCGGCACCGGGTCCTCGAAGACGACCTCCACCTGGACCGGCCACGCCTCGTCGAGCCATGCCGACGGGATGTCCAGCCGCCAGGCCCCCTCCCAGTCCAGGGTGAAGCGGTTGCGCCGGGCGAGTAGCGGATCCAGCAGCGTGGACGCCACCAGCTCCGGATCGCTGGTGTGGTAGCCGTCGAGCTCGGCCGGATCGAAGGATCTGACCGGCGCTCGCTCGTGCACGGTGAGCTTGCTCGTCCGATCGCAGGACGCGCAGCGGACCAGCAGCCACACGTCCAGCAGCTTGCCGTTGGCGTTGACGCGGAACCTGCCCTCGCCGGTGGTGGCCGACTCCGACCGGCAGTCCACGCACCGCGACGACAGCAGAGGCAGCCTGGTCCGACGAACGACCCAGGGCAGCACAGTATGAGGTTGTGAAGACATGATCTCGCTAGACCTGACACGAGGCCGATTGCGCGCGGCCTCAAACGCTGCATGACCGGGCGCACACGGGCAGCCCGGCAGAGCCGACCTGAGGGCCGGCTTGAAGGTGAGCGGAAGAAGGTGTCAGGTCTAAAGAGCAGGCGGGGTCACGCGGTTTGTCCTCTGTCCTCACGGCGACGGGGCCGCAGGCAACCTACGGGAACGCGGAAGGAAGGCTCAAACGGTTTTCCGGCGGCGGTGGTCCCTGTCGCCAACTCAATCGCGCGACGGGCCCCGACCACAGCCGGCGCGGTCGTGGGGCACGAGGGCACTTCCTTGGAACCGGGGGCAGACAGTCAGGTTAGGCTTACCTTATATTTGGACGATGGATCCCTCTGAGATGCGTACGGTGGGCAGCGAGGCCGAGCTCCGGGAGATCGTGAAAGAGCCGCCGCAGGCCATCTGGGACAAGGACATCGCCCGGATCGACGAACACGCGCGCACGATCATCGCGCACTCGCCGTTCGTGCTGCTGGCGACCTCGAACACGGACGGAACCTGCGACGTCTCGCCCCGGGGGGATCCCGCCGGATCGGTGCTGGTCCTCGACGACCACCGGCTGGTGCTCGCCGACCGGCCCGGCAACCAGCGACTCGACAGCCTCCGCAACATCCTGCGCAACCCCCACGCCGGGCTGCTGTTCATCGTGCCGGGGATGAACGAGACGCTGCGCGTGAACGGGCGCGCGACGCTCGTGTCGGACGCGCCGTTCTTCGACGACCTGGCGGTCCGGGGCAAGCGGCCGCGGCTGGCGATCCTCATCGAGGTCGGGGAACTGTACATGCACTGCGCGAAGGCGTTCCTCCGCTCATCGCTGTGGAAGCCCGAGACCTGGCCGGACCGCAAGAGCCTGCCCACGCTCGGACGCATCGCCAAGGACCAGATGGGCATCAAGGGCGTCCCCGCGAGAATGATCGACGCGGGTCTCGCCCTGGACGCCAAGATGAATCAGTACTGACAAGAAGCCGCGGGCTGGCTTTGCGTTTGATCAGGTGCCGAGCATGTCCTGGATGCTCCGCAAGCTGAGCACGTACTTGGGCTTCACCGCGATCCAGGCCGTGGGGTCGATGGTCCAGAAGCCGCCGCCATAGGGGCTGTTGTCGTCGACCCCCGACGCAGGCCGATCACCCTTTCGTGACGTGATTTCGCGGCGATCCTGATCGCCCTTCCCGCCGGGTGTTCTCTAACCTTCTCCTTACATGCGATGGTCTAAAGTACTAGGACGCTAGATAAATGGAGAAACGGTGATCGAGTTCTACCTGGATGCCAAGTCCGGCCTCTCGCCGTACCAGCAGCTGGTCCAGCAGGTACGGCACGCGCTCCGGCTCGGCCTGCTGCGCGAGGGCGACCAGCTGCCGACCGTCAAGGAGGCCGTGGCGCAATTGGCGATCAACGCCAACACCGTCCTGAGGGCCTACCGGGAACTCGAGCACGAGGGCCTGGTCGCCGCCCGGCCCGGGGTGGGGACGTTCGTGACGGCGACGCTCACCAACACCTCGCTGGCCGCGCACGGCCCGCTGCGGCTGGAACTGGAGCGCTGGCTGGCCAAGGCCCGCCGGGCCGGCCTCGACGACGAAAGCATCGAGGCCCTCTTCAAGACCACCTTTCGGACCATCGCTCAGGAGGACATAGCGTGACTTCTGTCCTAGAGGCCCAGGCACTGGGCAAGAGGTACGGCAAGCGCTGGGCGCTGCGCGACTGCACCATCGACATCCCGGCGGGCCACGTCGTGGGGTTGGTGGGACCCAACGGAGCCGGCAAGACGACCCTGCTGAAGCTGGCCTGCGGTCAGCTCGAACCGACGGCGGGTGACATCACCGTGCTCGGCGGCCGGCCCGGGAGCACGCCCGACCAACTGGCCAGGGTCGGGTTCGTCGCCCAGGACACCCCCGTCTACGCGGGACTGACCGTCGCCGATCACCTCCGGTTGGGCGCGCGGCTCAACCCCCGCTGGGACGACGGCATGGCGCGGGAGCGTATCGCCCAGCTCGACCTCGTCCCCTCGCACCGGGCGGGCAAGCTGTCGGGCGGCGAGCGCGCCCAGCTCGCCCTGACCCTGGGCCTGGCCAAGCGTCCCGAGCTGCTGATCCTGGACGAGCCGGTGGCCTCGCTCGACCCGCTGGCCCGCCGCGAGTTCCTGCGGGGGCTGATGGAGGCCACCGTCGAGCACGAGTTCAGCGTGGTGCTCTCCTCCCACCTGGTCTCGGACCTGGAACGGGTCTGCGACTTCCTGATCGTGCTCGTCGACTCCCGCGTGCAGGTCGCCGGGGAGACCGACAAGCTGCTGGCCACCCATCACCGGCTCACCGGCCCACGCCGCGATCCCGACCGGCTTCCCGCCGACCAGCACGTGGTCTTCCAGCGCCACACCGACCGGCAGAGCACGTACGTGATCCGCACCGACGCCCCGATCCACGACCCTGCCTGGACGGTCACCCAGCTCAGCCTGGAAGACCTCGTCCTGGCCTACATGGACAAGCACGCCGCCGAGAACCGGCGGGCCGCCCTGGACGTGCAGCGATGATCTGGCTGACCTGGCGCCAGTTCCGCGCCGCCGCCGCGCTGATGGCCGCCACGCTCGCCGCTCTCACTGCCGTGCTGGCCCTGACCGGCCCGGGCCTGGCCTCCCGCTACGCGGCCGGGATCGCCAACTGCACCCTGGACGACACCTGCACCCAATTCTTCGACCGCTTCTTCGGCGAGTACCAGCTCCCCTTCATCGCCGTCAGCTTCCTCGTACTGGCCCTGCCCGCTCTCGTCGGGCTTTTCTGGGGGGCACCGTTGATCACCCGCGAGCTGGAGGCGGGCACGCACCTGCTGGTGTGGAACCAGAGCATCACCCGCGGCCGCTGGCTGGCGGCCAAGCTCGGGCTCGTCGGCCTGGCGGCCATGGCCGCCGCCTGCCTGTGCGGCCTGGCGGTGACCTGGTGGTCCGACCCCCTGGACAAGTCGGCCCTCCCGGAGCTCGCCCAGATGGCTCCGCTGGTGTTCGGTGCGCGCGGCATCGCCCCGATAGGGTACGCGGCCTTCGCCTTCGTCCTCGGCGTGACCGTAGGCATGCTGGTGCGCCGCACGCTGCCCGCCATGGCCCTCACCCTGGCCGCCTTCGTCGCGATCCAGCTCGCCATGCCGCTGCTGGTCCGTCCCCACCTGATGCCCCCGGTCACCTCGACCTTCGAGCTCGGCCAGGCGAACGTGGACGGCATCGGCATAGACAGGAACGGAGGCGGAACTGTGCATGTTTCCATGCAGCCGGCCGTTCCGGGCCAGGCGGGCGCCTGGGTCCTGTCCAGCGACCTGGTCGATCCGTCCGGACGTACGATCGCCGCCGGCGGCGAAGTGGCGCCCATCCCCGTCTCCTCGACATCGGGACCCTGCGCACCGCAGGGGGGACCACCGAACGTGGACGCGTGCTGGGTCGAGATCAACCGGCTCGGCTACCGGCAGCAGGCGACCTACCACCCCCTGGAGCGCTTCTGGCCCTTCCAGTGGATCGAGACCGGGATCTACGCCCTGCTCACCCTCGGCCTCACGTGGTTCTCCTTCTGGTGGATCCGGAGACGCCTGTCATGACCGTCACCAGGACCGCGGCCGCCGGGCTCGCCCTCCTCCTGGCGGCGGCCTGCACGGCACCCACACCGCCGCGCAGCCAGGCGAGCACGGCGGGCGCAACGGCCTGCGCACCACCCCAGGCGCCCCCCGAAGCGGAGACGGCCACCACAATCGACGTCATCGAGCAGGCGTACTTCTGCATCCTCGGCAACTACTACAGCGGCCCGACGCTGGACGCCCGATCACTGCTGACCGCCGGATTCATCGCCTTGACACAGGAGCTCAACCGCAACGGACGCGACGTGCCCGACGCGAGCATGCCGGCGCTGACCGGTGACCGGAAAGCCGACTGGGCCGCCTTCGAGACCGCCTACCGGAAGATCACCGATCAGGTCCCCGACCTCCGTGACAAGCTGGCCGTCGTCACCCTCGAAGCCATCGTGGCCGCCCTCGGCGACAACCACGCCCGCTGGATGCACGATGTCCAGCGTCCGCCCGACTACTACGACGGTGACGGCTACGGCCTGGGGTTCCAGGCGAACGTGGACGGCCCGCAGGTGGACGGCAACCCCGGCGTCGCGCTCGCCCCGCTGTTCGTCACCACCGTGGAGGGCGACGCGGCACAGGCGGCCGGGCTCCGCCCCGGCGACGTCATCGAGTCGATCAACGGATCGGCGCCCTTCATCGACGGGACGCCCACTCCCGCGATCGCCGCCCTCTATCCGCGATACCCGGAAGCGCGTCCTGTCCAGCTGCGGCTCCTGCGGCAGGCCAGCGGCCGCCGCTGGACCGTGACGCTCAAGCCCGGCCTCTACCAGCGGGATCTGGCCGCTCTGCAGGTGGTGCGGTCGAAGTTACTGGACGACGACATCGCCTATGTACGGCTGGCCGGATTCACTCCCGACTCCGCGAACAGGGTCCTCAGGGCGATCTCCAGGCTGCGCACCGGCCGCGCCCTGGCCGGCGTCGTGCTGGACCTGCGCGGCAACGGCGGCGGCAGCCCCGTGGAGGCCACCCGGCTGCTGAGCGCGTTCGTCCACGGCAAGGTCACCGCCTACCAATGCGCCGCGGACGGAAGATGCTCGACCTCCCGGACCGACGACACCGTCGAACTGCTCCATCTACCGCTGGTCGTGCTCGTCGACCAGGGTTGCGCCTCGGCGTGCGAGCACGTCAGCGCGGCGGTCAAGGACCTGCGCATCGGCCAGCTGGTCGGCACCAGGACCGCCGGGGTCATCTCCGGCCCGGCGCAGTCGTACCTGCTCGGCAACAACACCCTCCTGGGCTTCCCCGCCAGGCACCACCTGGGGCCCAATCGCGAGGTGATCGACCAGGTCGGTGTGCCGCCCGACCACTACGTGCCCCTGACTCCGCAGGACGCGGCCGCCGGGCGCGATCCCGCGCTGGCCAAGGCCCTGACCTTGCTGCAGAAGTGAATGGACCTCTCGATGAGACAGCTCCTGGCCGTCGCCGCGGGACTGGCCGTCCTCGCCGCGTCCGCCTGCTCCGCCCCCACGCCACCCGGTCCGCTCCCAACGCGTCAGCCACGCCGGCCGGGCCCGCCATCCTGCCCGCGCCCACCGGCCCCCATCCGGTCGGCTCCACCGCGCTGTATCTGAAGGACACCTCCCGCCCTGACCCCTGGAACCTCGACGTCGAAGCCAGGGAGCTCAAGGTCACCCTGTGGTATCCGACCGAGCAGCGGGACGGGCGGCGCGCGCCGTACATGACGCCGAAGGAATCGGAGCTCACCCTGAAAGGCTTGAGGGTCGCGGGCGTGCCGTACGACACGCTGAGCAAGACACGAACGAACGCCGTGCAAGACGCCGAACCGGCGGGGCGGAGGCTTCCGCTGGTGGTGCTCTCGCCTGGCTTCACCAAGCCGGTGAGCACGCTTACGTCCCTGGCCGAGGATCTGGCCAGCCGGGGATACGTCGTGGCCGGGATCGATCATCCCTACGAGAGCTACGCCACGACCTTCGCCGACGGGCGGGTCGCGGAGTGCCTGGCGTGTGACAGCGACACCGATCCGGGCTTCGGCACGGGGGTGGTCCAGGGCCGGGCAGCCGACGTCTCCTTCGTGCTCGACCAGCTGACGTCGAAGTGGGATGGCTCTGACCTGATCGACCGGTCCAGGATCGCGATGGCGGGCCAGTCGATCGGCGGGGCCAGCGCCATGGCGGCCATGCTGACAGACTCCCGGGTGCGCGCCGGAATCGACATGGACGGCACCACCTACGCCCGGATTCCCAAGAGCGGGTTCTCCCGGCCGTTCATGTTCATCGGCTCGCCGCAGCACACCCCCGGGGGCCGCGACAATTCGTGGGACCGCGACTGGAAGCTGCTGACCGGGTGGAAGCGCTGGCTCGTGCTGTCGGGCGCGGACCACCAGTCCTTCACCGACGGCCCGCTGCTGGCGGGCGCCCTCGGCATCAAGCCTGTTCCCGGCCTCCTGCCCGCGGCGCGCTCGGTCGAGCTCACCCGCACGTACGTGGTGGCCTTCCTCGACCAGCACCTGAAATCGCAGCGGGAGCCCCTCCTGGACACGCCGTCATCGCGCTACCCCGAGGTCAAGTTCTGCCCGGAGACCGCCAACTCAGGAGACGACCGTCATGAACCGGCGTACTGCTCGGCGTAGGCGACGGTCGGGGCGATCGGGGTGATCACGTCGATCAGGACGCCGTTCGGGTCGGCCACGATGAAGTGCCGCTGCCCGAAGTCCTCGCTGCACAGGTCGAGTTCGGCCGGCAGGCCCCCGCGGACCACCGTCGGCCCCATTCCGCGTCCACGTCCTCAACCTCGACGTTCAGCAGCAGCCCTGGACCGGTCGCCGGTACGCCTCGGGCAGCGTCGGATGGGTGTGGTCGAGCAGGGCCAACTCGTACTCGGGCGATTCGGTACGGCGCAGGCTCCTGGCCCTGCTCGAATCACTCCGCGTCCGACCGGCCCGGCGTTAATCGAAGATCATCCGCCACTGTCTGCGATGGTCTTCAAGTTCGCTGTTGGCGCCGGTCTGTGGCCCCATGTCACCGGTCGCGAGCTGGGGCGCTGGACGGGCTGTTGGACTCGGGTGTGTAACCGCAGCGTTGTGGGCTGCATTCGGTCTTGTGGTCGCGCCTCCACAGATAGGTGTCGCGTTCGGTGGCCCGGGCGAGGTGGACCAGCCGCCGTTGCTGCCATCTTGGGAGGGTGGAGGGGAGTGCGGTGAAGGTTGCAGGCAGTACGGCGACCATGCCGGTGACCTGCTCACCGTCAAACATCTGCAGCAGCGCCGTGCACTGCCACCAGCGGATATTTCCGCTCGGGTCCGGCCAGTAGTAGTCGGCCGGGTCGGGCACCAGGTAGTCGGTGCTGTCAGGGGCCAAGTGGGCCCGGAGCCAAGGGCCGCCCTTGTCGAGGCCCAGCCGGAGCCGGGCGGCCTCGGGTGTCGTCACGTGTTCGGGGGCTCGGTGCGACCTTCCACCCGCTGTTCGAGGCCTTTGTTGAACGCGGCGTACCCGTCGTTCTTGGGCGTCCTGAGTAAGGGAGCGATCACGGTGACCAAGAGGCCGGAGAATTCCTCACGGTTGGTCAAGCGCGTGGTGCCGTCGGGGTTGGGAGAAAGGATGAAGGAGTGCTGGCCATGGAACAGCTGCTTGACGCCGAGTGTGCCGACCCATTGCAATTCCCGGCCAGGGTCCGCGACGGTAACGGTGGGCCTGAAGCTCATGCCCGGCATGCGCACGGTGAGCCTGCTTCCCACCTGGGCGCTTCCCTCGGCTGAGGAGAAGTTGCTCCACTCACCGTAGGCGGCGAAGTCGGTGAGGACATCCCACACCTCTTGCGGGGTGGCTTCGATGTCGATGACGGAGGTGAGGATGGGCTTCATGGTGGTGTTTCCCCTTCTGACTACGGAGGGTTCGGCCCGGGTGGCCTACGGGTGATCGGCGGGGCCGGGGTCTGATGTGGAGCGCAGGCCGTGGTCGACGAAGTCGATGAGCCACTCGAAGCTTTCGTCGATGTCGGCCGACCACTGGAATCCGCCGGCGGCCTGCAAGGTGGCGAAGCCGTGGAAGATGCTGCGCAGCGCGCGCAGCGCGTGGGGGATCTCTTGCGGGGGGATGTCGTATCCGCGCAGTACCGCCTCGAAGGGGCCGAGTCCCCGCCTCTCGGCGACCGTGATCGGGTCGTCTGGACCGGTCGGGATGATGCCGATGGTGGCCGCGTAACGGCCGGGGTGGGCGAGGACGAACTGACGTAGCGCACCGGCCGCGGCGGTCAGGGCGTCACGTCCGGCGCGGCCCTGGGTGGCTGCGCCGATCGCGTCGGCGGCCTCGGCGAGGGTGAGCGCCACGATCTGCCGGTTGAGCTCGGCCTGGCTGGCGATGTGCTTGTACAGCGACGGGGTGCGCACCCCGACCCGCTCGGCCACCTGGCCCATGGTCAGGTCGGCGAAGCCGATCTCGTCGGCGAGCGCGGCGCCGGCTGCGACGATCATGGCCGCGTTCAATCCAGCCCTAGGCACGGACGCCGCCCAGGAAGCGGAGGATCGCGGCGAGGGTCTGCTGAGGGTATTGGACATGCGGGTAGTGACCAGCGCCGTCGATCATCTCCAGCCGCCCCAAGCCGGCCGGCAGGTCGGCGACGATCGCCTCGCCCTCGGCTCGCGGTGAGGCCCAGTCGGGATCGAGACTGCCCTGCACGATGAGAGTGGGGCAGGTGACGTTGCCCAGCTGTTCACCGGCGTCGACGGGCGAGATCTTGCCCATCGCCTGCAGGACCTTCATCCGGCCCGGCTCCTGCAGCATCGCGGTGATCTGCTTCAGGCGCACATCCCAGTCGGCCGGCTTGGCGCCGGGATAGGCGACATCCAGGTACTTGGCCCACTGCCGGGTGCTGCCCAAGATGGTGGTGCCCATGAGATAGGTCGCCCCGCGGCGATAGGCGGCCACCCGCATGTCACCGAGCCGAATCTGCTGCTTCCGCGTGAAGGGCGCGAGCTCGACCAGCGCGGTGACCAGTTCCGACGCCTTGGCCGCCGCGATCGTGACCGCACCGCCGGAGATGGAGTGCCCGACGAGCACCGCCGGCCCACCGAGGTGTCGCACCAGAGCGATCAGGTCACCGGCGATAGCGGTCCGGGTGTAGGAGGCCCACCCGACACTGGACTCACCGTGGCCGCGCAGGTCAACTGCGGCGACCCGATATCCGGCCTCGACCAGGGCGGGGGCGAGGAACCGGTAGGCCTCGCGGCTGTCACCCATGCCGTGGGCGAGTACAACCAGCGGGCCGGTGAGGCCGGTCACCTCATAAGCGATGGTCCCACCGTCGACGTTCAGGAACTCGGTCATGACTACCTCCAGGGGGTCTCGTCAGCGCCTCGCTAACGACGTTAGCTAAAAGCTACCAGCATTAGCTGACGAGTCAACCCCAGACACATGTCGCATGGCACCAGTTGGCGAGCCGACCGCGCCCTGAATCTCGTGCGGACGCCGCCGGTCTGCTCTTCGCCCGCCTGTTCGGCGCCTACGCCTTCCTGGAGTGGGACCGCTCCCGCCTGGTCCGCCGCCTATACGAGCAGGGGGAGGCGTCCTCCGATCCGGTCGTCCGCGTGTACGGCCGCCAGGCTGGGGCCTGCATCACTGGGACATCGGCAACATCGGCGAGGCGTACCGGTGCTTCAAGGAGAGCGACCTCTCCCTTCTCGAAGGGGTCGTCTCCCCGCACAGCGAGACCCCGATCAGGCGTGCCGTCTCAGGGGAGTGGCCTGGCTGGCTGGCCGTGGCGACGGCACTCCACGGCGACCTCCGGACGGCGCAGGGCGTGATCGACGGGTGGAACGGCCCCGACGACCCGTACGCGGTCACGGCCTGGGCCTACTACACGACGATCATCGCCTCGATGGCCGGTGACGCGGACTGGGTGCTGCGCGCGATCCAGCAGTGGACGGTCGTGGGCACCGGGCGCTCCGCCGCCGAGCAGGAGCTCTACATCCGGTGACTTCGCGTTGGATGCGAAATGACCACGGCCAAGCCGCAGCCACACTGCCCCCATCGACGGCTACGTTCGGTGAAGCTGGCAGCCCTCGCCAGATCGAATACGCGATGGTTGATAACGCGAGGTCACCAGTGCCAGTGAACCAGCACCGTCCCCCCGTAGAGGCCGCGTTCTGATGGGTCTTGGGCGACGTCGAGAAGACCCAGGTCCCCTCCAGGCGTAGGAGGCGGCTGGGAATTCATCAGCGCGACTCGGTCAGTGGCCCTGGATGTGGACATAAACCTTGGAGAAGTCGCGTGCGGCCAGGTGGTCCTTGCGGATGCCCCAGATCAAGTACGCGCCGTCACCCCAGATCATCCGGGCCCTGGTCTCCTCAGCCACTTGTAGCAGTGTTACCCACTGGCGCGCCTCTTCCTGGAAGGCCGGATCGCCGTACCAGCCGGTGCCGGCGTCATGCGCCGCCGCGGCCTCTACCGGGGTATGGAGGGCGTCGGAGTACCCGCCCACCTGGTGAGGCGGCCCGCTATCCCATGCACCTTCGTACATCAGGAGCTCCTCGGCGAAGGTCTCGCCGGCGTCTTCGTCCAGCACACGGTCCCACACCGCCTCCTCCGCTTCGTCGAGGCTTCCGAAGAGGTCTACCAGAGCGGGATGGTTCCGAGCCGGCCAGCTCGGCTCGGTGGACGCGGCGAGCGGCAATTCGGCGTACACCTCGGCGCGGTCGGGTGCGGGTAGCTCGGCGACCGTGGTCCCCGGCGGCACGTGGATCACCTGGGATTGGGAAACCTCGGCCGAGACGAAGAACAGCAGCGTGCCGGTGTCCGGCAGCGCGATGTCCACCTCGTAGCCTGACAGCTTCCCGCAGTCGAGTTCGGCCACGAACGACATCGGCCAACCGCCTGCGCGAAGCGGCCACGCCATACCGGTCGGCAGCTTTGCGGCGCCCCCGAGCCGCCCGACCACGATCTCCCCGTCCTCAGCGGCCGACAGCCCGATGGCGGGTCGTAACAGCCCAATCAGCCGCTCCGCGGTTTCGGTGGGTAACTCCGCTCGCACGAACTCGGCGAAGTCAGTGCTCCAGTCCTCCGTCATGCCGCCCATCCTGCTCCACGGGTACGACGATTCGTCGTACCGCCAGCGGTGACCGGCAGCAGGCGCTGGCGCCCGGCGGCCCGTTTCGTCGCCAGCGCCTGGAGTTGGTACGCCCCTTGTCGGGGAGTTGCTGGGCAAGATCGCGGGCTTGCGTCCAATCAGCGCCGGTGTTGTAGAGCTCCCAGACGTCCTCGTCGAAGGGCCGCGTCGCCTGTGCCCCAGGTTCCCATTGGTTGGTCTCGCCGCCCACGAAGCCGTAGAACTTCTCGAACCCGTCGCCGAACGGCCACCGGTCGAACGGCCCTGACGGGCTGGTCTCCCAGACGGGCGTCTGGTGCATCTTGCCGAACGCCGCGGTGCTATAGCCGTTGTACTTCAGGATGCGCGCGATGGTCGCCACGCTGTTGGGACGGATGCCGGTGTAGCCCGGCGACGCGGTGGCCAGCTCAGTGATGGCGCCCATCCCGGCCGAGTGATGATTGCGACCGGTCAACAGCGCCTGCCTTGTCGGCGAGCACAATGCCGTGGTGTGGAAGCGCGTGTACTTCTTGTATCACTCAGCGATATTGTGAATTTATATAGTGATACTTGTTGTAGAGAAGGTGCAGGAGGTGCTGCCGGCGGCGTCAACGAGCCGGTCACAGCACGGGATAGATCAGAAGTTTGGACCAAATCAAGCGGATTCGTGGCGAGCGAATCCACGAACTGAGGATGAGGACGCAGGGGTGACAAGCGCGAAGTCCGGAGCGGATAGTGCTCGCCGGGCGTTGGAGATGCTGTTCTCCTTCACTGAGCAAACCCCGACGGCATCTGCCCGCGAACTGGCCGAACGGCTCGCGATCCCGGTGCCGTCGGTGCATCGTTACGTCGCAATGTTGCGTGACATGGGACTGATCGAGGAAGGTCATCGCGGTCGGTACCACCTCACCATGCGGGTGACCGCCCTCGGCCGGGCGGCACGGCAGGCCACGCCGATCATCGAACTCGCCGAACCGTACATGCGGTGGCTCGCCGAGCACACCGGTGAAGCCGTCGTGCTCGGGCGCATGGTCGGTGGCTACCCGGTGTGCGTCCACCTGGTCGAAACTCCGACTCGGTTCCGATTGTCGGCCGAGCCGGGGCAACGCCTGCCTCTGCTGCGGGGTGCCAGCGTCCGTCTTCTGCTTGGCGCGATGACGCCGGCGGAGCGGGAACGCTACGTCGATGCGGCGCTCGAGTCGGGCGCGCAACCTCCCGTGCACGGGCGTGCGAAGTTCTTGCGTGAGATGGAACGTGACATCGAGCGCGGCTGGTCGACCAGCAACGAGGAAATAGACGAGGGTGTGTGGGCCGCATCGGCCGCGGTCTTCGAAGAAGGCAAGGTGGTCGCCACGTTGGGGGTTCCCTGCCTTGCCTTTCGCATGGACGACGAACGCCGGGAGCTCGTCATCGACCTCGTGCGTAAGGCGGCGGCGGACCTCTCTCACGCCCTGGACCCCGGCTACGCGGCTGTTAATCCGCAGGCTTTGGGAGACAGGCGATGAAGCAGAGGGGCAGACGCACGACGAAACGGGCACCCGCAGGGCTGTCTTCGATGCGCAGGGTGCCGCCCTTGGCCTCGGCGATCTGACGGGCGATCGCCAACCCCAGACCGGTGCCTGTGCTGCCTGCGGGGTCGAGCCGGGCGAACCGCTGGAACACCAGCTCTCGCTTGTCGGGATCGATACCGGGGCCGTCGTCGGTCACCTCCAGCACCGCCATGCCGCGCGGGAACCGGGCGCGGTCGCCGTCGTCGGCTACGTCGCGCCGCACGCTGACCGTGACCGTGCTGTGTGCGTGACGGTCGGCGTTGTCGAGGAGGTTGGTGAACATCCGGCACAGGCGTACCGGGTCGCCCAGCACGACCACGCCGAATTCGAAGTGGCAGACGAGCCGGTGAGTCATCTGGTGGTGGGCCCGGCATTCGCCCCTCACCAGGTGCGCCAGATCCACCGGTTTACGGACGAGTCGCGTGCCCTGATCCATGCGGGCGATGAGCAGTAGATCGGCGATGATCGCCTCCAGCCGGTCCAGGCTGGGCAGGATCGCGCCGCCTACGGCGGGCACGCTGGTCTCCTGAGGTGCGAGCAGGGCGTCCTCCATCTCGGCCCGGATACCGGCGATCGGGCTTTTCAGGTCGTGAGCGGCGTCGGAGGCGAGACGTCGCTGTTCGTCCATCGCCCCCTGAAGCCGGGTCAACGTGTGGTTGATGCTCTGAGCCAGGTCATGGATCTCATTGCTGCACGGCATCAGCGGCACCCGGCGGCCGGGGCAGGAGGCGTTGATCGCATCCAGCTCTGTGCGGATGGCCGACACCGGCCGCAGGGACGCGGTGACGATCCGGTTACCCAGCACCGTGGCCATCGCGATCACCATGATCGCGCAGCCGCCGATCGTGGCGGCCACCTCGGGCGCCACCCACGCGGCAAGCGCGGGTGCGGAGGTATAGACGATCCAGTCACCTTGGTGCCGGTGCGCCTGCTGGGCGACCACCAGGTGGCAGCGGCCCTCCTCGAAGACACCGCCGCACACCACCCCTTCCTTGGTGCCCGCGCCGTTCAGGGTGAGCCTCGCCATGGCAGGCTTGCCCTGAAGCTCTGCGGTGGTGTCGATAACGTGCCCGCGCTGGTCAGTGATTTGAATACTCTCAACCGGTTCCATCTGCCGCAGCAAACCCAGGATGTCCGCCCTGCCCGCCTCGACCAGAATCGCCGCACGCTGGGCCGTCAAGTGGAGATGCGTGAGGCGCTCATGGGTGGCGAAGCGATGGGCGGCGACCATGAGCACGAGGGCCAGCACCGCTGACAGCACAGCGGCCACGATTCCGGTGAACAGGGTGATACGGGCAACCAGTGAATGTCGGTGCTTGATGCTCGGTTTCCTTTCTGCGGGACAGGAGCCCGCGTGTCGGTCTTGGCATTGGCAGTTTCCCAACGCGTCATCGCGCCGCCCCTCCCAAAGAATCTATTATCACTGTGTGATATCTGATAAATCACTTGACGAGAGTCAGGCTAGCTTGGGGTAGCGAAGCGGTCAAACGCGCTCCAATCCATTCGCGCAGGTCAGAAGATCAGGCTCTGACGCTCCACTCACTTGGAGATGGCCGTGTCAATGTATTGGGACCTCGAACACCGGCTGGCCGACGCCGTCAACGCGCACGCCCTGCCGGAGGTGTTCAGCCGCTACAGCCCGGACGCCGTCTACGTGTCGCCGTCGGGCATCGCACAGGGACACGACGAGATCGGCTGGGTCTACCAGCAACTCTTCCGGGCGTTCCCGGACTTCCACATGGCGGCGTGGTTCGAGGTGGGCGACTGCGACAACCCGCTCGGTTGATCAAACAGGTCAACGCCCTGCCGCGCCCCAGATGCGGTCAAAGGTGCGCGTTAACAGAGACCAGGCCAGTGGGGCAGCCCTCGGTGCGGGGTGCCTCACTGGCCTGGATCAGCCCTCGATCCGTTAGCCGATGCGCTCCGGCACGAGTGGGCTCGACGCGGCGAGGTGGCGGCTGAGCCGCTCGCCCTCGACGTCGAGGTCGGGCAGCACCCGGTCCAGGACCTTCGGCAACCACCAGGCCGCTCTGCCGAGCATCGCCATCACGGCCGGGACCAGCGTCATGCGCACCACGAACGCGTCGATCAGCACGCCGAGCGCCAGGGCGAAGCCCATCGATTTGATGATCGGGTCGTCCATGAAGACGAAACCGCCGAACACCGAGGTCATGATGAGCGCGGCGGCGGTGACCACCCGGGCGTTGTGCCCCATGCCGTTGATCGTGGCCTGCCGGGCGGTGTCGCCGTGCACGAAGTCCTCGCGCATGCGCGAGACGAGGAACACCTCGTAGTCCATGGCCAGGCCGAACAGGATGCCGATGAGCAGGATCGGCAGGAAGCTGACCAGCGGCCCCGGCACCTCGACGCCGAACAACCCGGCCAGGTGGCCCTGCTGGAAGATCGCCACGGTGATGCCGAACGTCGACCCGATGGTCAGCAGGAAGCCGAGCGCCGCCTTCAGCGGCACCAGGATCGACCGGAAGACCAGCATCAGCAGCAAGACCGACAGCCCGACGACGAGCAGCAGGTAGACGGGCATCGCCTCGGCCAGCTTGTCCGACACGTCGATGCCGACGGCGGTCGCGCCGGTGACGGAGATCTCCGCGCCCGCGATGGTGGCGACCTTGTCCCGGATGGCGTGCACCGCGTCCTCGGTCGAGGCGGCGGTCGGCCCCTCCTTGGGGATGATCGCCAGCAGGGCGGTCGTGCCGGTCGCGTTGGGCTGCGGCGGCGCGACCGCCAGCACGCCCGGCACCTGCTGGATCAGCCCGGCCGCCTGCCCGGCGGCGGCGTTCACGGCGGCGGCGTCCTTGGCCGAGACGACGGCGATCAGCCGCGCGTTGAAGCCCTCGCCGAAACCCTCGCTGGTGAGGTCGTAGGCGGCGCGCCCCGGAGTGCCGGGCGCGGCCGTGCCCGCGTCGGGCAGCGCCAGCCGCAGATCCTGTACGGGCAGCGCGAGCACCCCGAGGCCGACGATGCCGACCAGCAGGATCGGCACCCGCAGACGGCTGACCAGCCGCCCCCACGTGTAACCGAAGCCCTCCCTGGCGACGGCCTGCCCGTCGCGCTGCTTGCGTGGCAGGACACGCGGCCCGGCGTACGCGAGGATCGCCGGCAGCAGCGTCACCGCCACGAGCACCGCGACGGCGACGGTCCCGGCGGCGGCCAGGCCCATGACGGTCAGGAACGGGATGCCGGCGACGAACAACCCGGCCAGCGCGATCACCACGGTCGCCCCGGCGAACACCACGGCGGACCCGGCGGTGCCGGTGGCCCGCCCGGCGGCTTCCTCCCGCTCCAATCCGTCGGCCAGGAACTGGCGGTAGCGCGAGGTGATGAACAACGAGTAGTCGATGCCCACGGCCAGGCCCAGCATCAGCGCGAGCACCGGGGTCACCGAGGTCAGCTCGACGACGCCGCTGAGCGCGTACAGGCCGGCCATGCCGACCCCGACGCCGACCAGCGCGTTGAGCAACGTCATCCCGGCCGCGACCAGCGACCCGAAGGTGACGATCAGCACGATCGCGGCGATCAGCACGCCGATCGCCTCGGACCCGCCGACCTCCGGCGCGGCCCGCAGCACCTCACCGCCGTGCTCCACCTGGATGCCGGTGGCGGCGGCCCCGGCCTTCAGGTACGCCTCGCGCTGCGCGTCGGTGATGTCGTCGACGTTGTCCTTGAACTGGACCTGGACCAGCGCGTACCGGCCGTCGGGGGAGAGGGCGCGGGCCCGGAAGGGGTCGATCGCGGCCACCACGCCGGGTACCGCGGCGGCTTCCCGCACCACCGGCGCGACAACCGCCGGGTCCAGCTTCCCGCCTTCGGGGGCGGCGATCACGATGGTGCCGACGGCACCGCTGGCCTGCGGGAACTCCCGCTCGAGCGAGTCGAGGGCACGCTGGGACTCGGTGCCCGGCATGGAGAACTTGTCACTGGACGGGCCGAGGAACAGGACGGCGGCCACGCCTACGAGCGCGAGCAGTAACAACCAGACGGCGGCGACTCGCCCCCGGTTGCGGAAGGAGAACCGGCCGAGCCGGTACAGCAGGGTCGCCATGAGTAGGGTCTCTCCCAGTGATCAGTCGGTTGGGCGGCCGAGGGTGCGCAGCGCGCCACGGGTCAGTTCCACACGCAAGACCTCGTCGGAGACGTCGACGCCACGAGCGCAGGTCAGGAAGATGCCGACCAGGGCCATCCAGCCCGCCACCCGGCACTCCTGCCCGGGGGCACGGCCGACCAGGGCGTCCACCAGGCTCTCGGTGGCGCTGTCGACGTCGGGCAGTTCGGGGTGGCAGAGCAGGTCGTCGACGTCCACGAGCAGGATTTTGACCTGGCGGCGGAAACGCAGCGCGAGTTCCACCAGCCCGGCGACGGCCTCCCGCGCGGCCTGCTCCCCGTCGAGTGGGGCGAGTTTCCCCTGGATGGCCTCCAGGTCCCGCCCGACCGGCGCGAACAGCTCGCTCAAGATCGCGTCTTTGCTGGTGAAGTGGTAGAGCAGCGAGGCCTTGGAGCAGCCCACGTCCGACGCGATGTCCTGGAGGGACGTGCCCCGGAAGCCGTGGGCGGCGAACAGGCGGGCCGCCGACTCCAGGATCTCCGCGCGCATCGAGGTCATGGGCCCAACGTAACTGACCGATCGGACAGACTCTGTCCGATCGGTCAGAAGGTAAGCGAAATCACACCAACCGCTGCACGGCCTCCCGCCGCGTCAGCCGTCGTGGTCAGGGGAGCTTGGCCTCGGCGGAGCAGGTCACAGCCGCACCTCACCGCCGGTCTCGACCGCTTTGACGGTGCCCTCGATCAGGCGAAGCGCTGCCAGACCGTCACCGGCGTCGGGAACGGGCAGGCCGTCCGCACGGATGCTTCGGGCGAAGGCTTCGATCTGACGCTCGTACGCGTCACCGTCGGTGCGTACCGGAGCGATCACCTCACCGTCGGCGTACGCGTGCACGGCCGAGGCCTGCCGGTGGAACGGGAAAGGAATGTCGGCTCGAAGCCAGCCGGTCGCCCCGAACACCTCAACGCCCTCGGCGGGCAGACCAGGAACGTCAACCGTGATCGACACGGTGCCGATCGCGCCGGTCGCCGTCGTCATGAGGATCTGCCACGCCTGGTCGCGGCCGTCCGCACGATGCCTGGCCACCACGGAGGCCACCTCACCGAGGAGGAACCGGACGGTGTCGAAGATATGGGCACCGTGCGTGGCCAGCAGGTAACGACCGCGGTCGGCCTTGAAGCCGGCTTCGTGCTGACCAGCCGCGGCGTCGGCGTAGACGTGCGGGAACAGGGTGGCCTCGATACCCGGGCGCAGGTCGCCGATTCGATACCAGGCGTTGAACGTGCGGGCTTCACCCAGCCGCTCCGCGAGGAATCGTCGCGCGAACTGCAGACCCTGGTCGTGCCGCTTCATCGCGCCGACCTGAAGCTTCAGCCCCGTTCGCGCCACGAGTTCGACCAGAGCCTCCGCCTCCCGTACGGAGGAGGCGAGCGGCTTCTCGACCAGGACGTGCTTGCCGGCCTTCAGGGCGTCGGCCGCGAGCGCGTAGTGGAACCGGTCAGGCGCCGCCACGATCACCGCCTCCACCGAGTCATCGCCCCAGATGTCCGCCGGATCCGTACCGGCCATGGCCAGGTCGTAGCGCCGCGCCACACCCCGCGCCACCTCGGCACTGGGATCGCAGACGCTCACCAACTCCACTCCGTCGGCCTTCTCCAAAGCCGGCAAATGCGCCACCTGCGCAATCCGACCACACCCGATAAGCGCCATACGCACGGGTTCGCTCATCAGCCCGCCAATCATCGGTCAGCTCGATTATCGACCCCGGCGGCAGGACGGGTTCTATTGGCCGGTGGGAGACGGGCGGGAGGCGTCCAGTGCGGCGGTGATGCCGTCGATGATCAGGCGCAGGCCGTGGGTGAAGGCGCGGTCGCTGGTGGGGGTGCCGATGGCCGTGACCGCGGCCATCGTGGTGGGGGCCTCCGCGGCCAGGGTGGCGAGGTGCTCGGGGGTGACCTCGGACTGGCGGGCCAGGGATGCCTGCTCCTGCAGCACGAAGCCGGTGGTGTAGAAGCTCAGCGTGCTGATCGCGTCGAGGCCCTGTGCCGGGGTGAAGCCGTAGCCGGTCAGGAGCTTCAGTTCGGCCTCGAACTTGCGGCCGACGGTCATGCCCGGGTGGGAGCCGGCGACCAGGCGGGCGCCGTCGCGGTGGGACAGCAGCATCCGGCGGTACTGGTGGGCGCGGCGGGTGAGCCACTCCTGCCAGGACTCGTCGGTTCGCGGGCCGCCCATGTCCGGCTCCAGCAGTTGCCGGCACATCTCGTCGAGCAACTCCTGCTTGCTGCGGAAGTGCCAGTACAGCGCGGGTGACTTCACCCCCAGCTCGGTGGCCAGGCGACGCACCGTCAGCCCGTCCAGCCCGACCTCGTCGAGGAGGTCCAGGGCGGCGCGGGCCACCGTGTCCCGCGCAAGCCCTTTCTGGTTCATGACTTGACACCTTAGCAGTTGTAAGGCACCTTAGCGTTGCTAAGGGCTTAGCATTGCTAAGGGAGGAGGGGCTGTCATGGGAAGTACCGCAGCCACCACCGGAGCCGTGACTTCGGCGGACGGCACGACGATCGGGTTCCACCAGTTCGGCCGTGGTCGCGGTGTGGTCCTCCTCAGTGGCGGCTACCTTGCCGCTCAGCACTACACGGAGCTGGCGGAGGCGCTCGCGGACACCTTCACCGTGTACGTGCCCGACCGGCGGGGACGCGGCCTGAGCGGTCCCCCCGGCGAGCAGTACTGCATGGCCAGGGAGTGTGAGGACATCCACGCGTTGCTGACCGGCACGGGGGCGCACGCCGTGTGGGGGCACAGTTCCGGCGGGTTGATCGCGCTGCAGGCGGCGCTGACGCTCCCGGCGATCCAGAAGGTCGCGGTGTTCGAGCCGGCGGTCTCCATGTACGGCACCTTCGACCTTTCGTGGATCCCGAGGTTCGAGCGTGAGATGGACCAGGGCAGGCTGGCCGCCGCGTTGGCGACCTTCACCAAGGGGGTGGGGGCCAGCCGGGGGACCGACGTCATGCCCCGCTGGCTGCTGGTGCCGATGCTCGACGCTTACCTGCGGATGGAGCGGAGGCGTTCCCGGCCCGCGGGCGAGGCCACCGTGGAGTCGCTCGTCCCGCTCCAGCGGCTGGACGTGCGGCTGTTCCGGGAGACGGCATCAAGCGAGGGCTTCGCCGGGCTGCACGCGGATGTGTTGCTGATGGACGGCGAGAAGACCCCGCCCCCCGTGCGCCGTGCCCTGGACGCGCTGCAGCGGACGCTGCCGGACGCCCGGCGCGTCACGTTGCGCGGCGTGGGACACGAGGCGCCGGTCAATCGCCGTGGTGCTGCGGAGCGCGTCGCCGCGGAGCTGCGAGCGTTCTTCGGCGACCGGCCTGCATGAGCCGCGGAACACGCAGCCGCCGGCGTCTCCTCATCCGGGTTCGCAGCACGAAAAGCCCAGGTCATCATGGTGATGACCTGGGCTTCGGTTGGGCAATGGTCCCGGCCGGTCAGGCGGGCAGGGTCCACCTCTGCCAGGCGTTGCTGTTGGCGTCCCAGATCTGCAGGCGGGTGCCGTTGGCGGTGCTGCCGCCGGGAACGTCCAGGACGCGGCCCGACTGCGGGTTGCGCAGCTGGCCGGTGCCGAGGCTCTGCCACTGCTGGGCGCCGGATCCGTTGCAATCCCAGATCTGGATCGGGGTACCGTTCGCGGTGCCCTGGCCGGTCACGTCCAGACACTTGCCAAGCGCCCGGATCGTACCGTCCGTACCAACCGTCCAGCGCTGCGCGGCTGTACCGTTACAGTCATAGAGATCAACGGCCGTGCCGTTCGCGGTGCCCGCCCCCGCCACGTCGACGCATTTACCGCCCACACCGGTGATCGGGCCCGTACGCACCGGCTGCGGGCCCATCGTCAGGTTGACTTCGCCCTGGTTGAGCGTACGCGGGTGGAAGTAGCCGGCCTGGATCTCGGCGTTGGTGTTGCTGCCGGTCAGCTGCTCGGACCAGACCATGAAGTAGGTCCAGCGCGGCTGGCTGTCCAGCAGGGACGCGTTGGGCACCTTGCCCATCTCCGCGATCGCGATGGGCTTGCCTGCGGCGATGTTCTGAATCTGCTGGTAGTCGCTGGCGGAGGGGTAACCCTTGTACCAGACGTCCAGGCTGACGACGTCGACGTACGACGAGCCCGGATAGTAGCTCGCCCAGCCGCCGGCCGGATTGTCCTGCACGTTCCACACCCAGATCAGATTGCTCAGGCCCTTGCCGACGAGGTAATCGCGGGTGATCTGATAAAGCCGGGCGCCGCCGGAGGGACCGGGACGGTTGCCCCACCAGTTCCACGACTCGTTCATCTCGTGCAGCGGGCGGAACAACACGGGCACCCCCGCGTCCTTGAGCTGCTGCAGGTAGGGGACGACCTCGTCAAGGCGCCGCTTCCACGTGGTGTTGAGCGCGGTGCCGTCCTGGATGATCTGGCTGAACTGGGTCGCCGAGATGCTCGTCTTGACGCCGCCGTCGAACTCGCAGGTGCTCGGCCCGGTCGGGGTGCACATGTGCCAGGTCAGGGCGACCAGTGAGCCGTTGGCCCACTCCTGTTTGGCCTGGTCGACCACGCGCTGGCGGTTGGCGGCGTCCACGGCGCGGAACATCAGGTCGCCGCCCCACAGGCCGGGCCACTGGCCGGTGACGTTGTAGACCTGCTGGGTGTACTGACCGGGCGTGCTGGCAGGTTCCTTGTTGTGCTGGCCGCTGACGATGTTGCGGCCGGTGATGGAGGCCAGGTAGTTCAGTACGTCCTGCTTGGACGCCGCCGGGAAGGCCCGCGCCGGAGCGGTGAGCGTGGCCGCCGCCATGAGGGCGGCTAAGCAGACGGTAAGGGCGCGGCGGATTCGGGGTTGGGACTGGTGCATTACTCGTTCTCCTTCTCTGGAGTGGGTGACGGGACTAAGGCCATGTCCGCAGCGCGCCTTCGAGTGTCGGCTGTGCCGCGTTGACGCTGAACATTGCCGGCGCCCACGAAGTTCCGCGTCGGGCTCAGGCCGTCCCAGTCCGTCAGGCTGTAGACGAACATGCTCACGGCCGGGACGTGCGTGAAGGCCACCAGCAGCACCAGCGGGACCGCCAGGTAGACCCATGGCGTCCACCACCGCCTCTGGTCAGGGCGTCGCCGCTGCTCCGCCTCCGTCCGTGGGCGTACGGGGCGGGGGCGCGCCACATGAGATGCCGACATGCGCTCCTTCTTTCCTTGCGATTCCCGGGGCGGCGCTCGGGCGTTTCGGTGCCGTCGCGTCGCCCCGGAGCAGGTCAGCCGCCGATGGTGGCCTGGGCCTCGGACCACTTCTTGTTGAGGTCGGCGAAGATGCCGGGCAGGTCGCCCTCGGCCGCGCCGCGGGCGACGTCGACCACGCGCTGGCGGTAGTCGGGCGCGCCCAGACCCACCTCTGACGCCTTGTCGATGTCCAGGACCGTCGTGTTCTTCGCCCAGCTCAGGCTGACGAACTTGACGCCCGCGTCCTGGAAGGGCTGCAGGCTGCTAGGCAGCGGAGCCCCCTTGACCGACGAGATCGACAGTGCCTTCTGCGCGTCACCGGACTTGGTGATGAACCACTCGATCCACGCCCGCGCCGCCGGTTTGTTCTCGCTGTGCACATTGATCGCGTACTGGTAGTCGGGGCGGACGGCGGTGCAGAAATGGCCGTCGACCTGCGCCGGGAACGGCATGAAGCCGATGTCGTCGGGGTTGCCGCCCGCCTTCGTGGCCGCGTCCCGCATCTGCACGACCGCCCACGAGCCGAGCCACATCGTGGCGATCTTGCCGGTGGCGATCAGGTTCTTGGAGTTCTCCCAGTTCGTCGTGTTCGGGTCGGCCTCCGACAGGCCGTTCTTGACGATGTCGAACAGGAGGGTGTCGATGACGTTGAGCTCCTGCCCGGCGGCCCACGGCTCCTTCGTCGTGGCGAGCGCGTCGTTGGCGGCCAGGTCACAACTCGCCGAACCGACCGCGGTGCAGGCGGACCAGCAGGTCGGTCAGCCCCGGGGGCGTGACCGGCCAGCCGAGCGCGGTCGTCGGCCCGGTCCGGACGGCCGCGCCGTCGGCCCGTACGGTCTCGGTGAAGTAGTAGTTCACGCCGAGCACGTCCAGCGGTGTGGCGATGGCGGTCAGGTCGCCCGGTTCCACTGGCAGCGTGATGCCCTCGTCGGCCAGGTCGGCCAGGTCGGCGAGGGTGTCGGACGGGTAGTGGCCGCGCAGCGGCGGGTCCAGGTACATGCGGATGCCGAAGCCGTCGGCGCGGCGGGCGGTCTCGACGTCGGCCTCGGTCCGCGGGATCGCCGGGGTCAGGTTGAGGGTGATGCCGAAACGCTGGTCGCCGTCGGCGCTACGCATGCGGTCGACGGCTGTGCCGTGGGCGAGCAGCAGGTGGTGGACGGCGTGCATGGCGGCGGTGCGGTCACGGCGTCCGGGGGCGTGCATGCCGAGGTCGCCACTCCCCAGCGGAAGTGCGCGGGAAAGGTCGTCATGGGGTCGTGAGGCATGGGCTTCCCTTCGTGCGGTCGCAGGCGCGCCGGCTCACCATAAGTTCGATATTTCGGTCTGTCCATAGATCGTTACAGTGCACTTGCTCGGGAACGGCTGGGCCTCTTGGCCGGGCTGTTCGGGTCTGAGAGTCGGCCGGAGCGTACGCCAGGGATGGGCATCTACTCGCACCTTGCAGTCGGCGAGCGGGTACATTGACCTCGATCGGGGCCGAACGCGACCCTGCTCTGGTGTCAGAAGGCGGTCGTTGTGACGGAGATGGGTGCGGCCCGCAGGGATCGCAGGGCGACGATCAAGGATGTTGCCGCGCTGGCCGGGGTGTCGCCATCGGCGGTGACGATCGCGTTGCACGATCGGCCCGGCGTGTCGGCGGCCACCAAGGAGCGCATCCTGAAAGCGGCCCGCGACCTGGGCTGGCGTCCGAATCTGGCCGCCGCCGCGCTGTCCGGGCACGCGGTGCACACGGTCGGTCTCGCCATCGCGCGGCCGGCCCGGCTGCTCGGGCTCGAGCCGTTCTACATGGAGTTCATCTCCGGGATCGAGAGCGTGCTCGGCAAGCGCGGGTGCTCGTTGCTGCTGCGGGTGATCGAGGCTGACGAGGAGATCGAAGTGCACCGCGAGTGGTGGCAGGGTGGACGGGTCAACGGCAGCATCCTGGTCGACCTGAAAGTCGATGATCCTCGCATTCCGGCGCTCGCCGAGATCGGATTGCCGGCGGTCGCCGTCGGGCACCCGTCACTGGCCGGACCGTTCACCTGCGTCTGGACCGACGATGACGCCGCGATCCGGGAGGCCGTGCGCTACCTGGCCGCGCTGGGCCATCGCCGCATCGGACGCGTCTCCGGCCTGGCCGAACTCGGTCACTCGGTGATCCGGACCGCGGCGTTCGAGGAAGTCGTGAGCGAACTGGGCATCGAAGGCCAGACCGAGGTCGCCGACTTCTCCGCCGGACAGGGCAGCAGGGCAGTCCGCCGGCTGCTGCTCGAGCCCAGACGCCCCACCGCGATCATCTTCGACAACGACCTCATGGCGGTCGCCGCGCTGAACGTCGTGGACGAGTTCGGCCTGTCGGTTCCCGCGGACCTGTCCTTGCTGGCCTGGGACGACTCACAGTTGTGCCAGCTCACGCGCCCGGCGCTGTCGGCGATGAGCCACGACATCCACGCGTTCGGCGCCGAGGTCACCAACGCCCTGTTCGACGTGATGAACGGCGTCGAACACGAGTCCCACGCCAGGCAACCACCCAGCCTGGTCCCGCGCCGTTCGACGGCACCACCTCGCGCCTGAAAACGTCGCGGCGGACCCGTCGCCTTCACCTGCGTGAACACCGGATCTCACCCTCCGTGCGCGACGCTCACGAGCCCGTCCATCTTCAGTTAGGACTCTTGACAGTGGCGCGGGTCCCTTCTAGCGTCCCGACGCAAGGATGAACTAAAACGCTACAGTTACTCGGCGGTATCCGTCCTCCACCGAAGGGACACCGGCCCATGTCCAGACGCTTTCCCGTCCGAATTCCTGAGGGCCTTATCGGCCATCGTCCTGGCCGCCACGGCGGCGCTCGGCGGTGCCTCTCCGGCCGTGGCGGCGCCTCCGGCTCCTCCGGGAGTGACGCGTACTGACGTGATCAACTACTTCGCGAGCCTGACCGGCCGCAACTGGCTGTCCGGTCAGCGCGAACGGCACCCCGATCCAGATCTGGGATTGCAACGGATCCGGCGCCCAGCAGTGGCAGAGCCTCGGCACCGGCCAGCTCCGCAACCCGCAGTCGGGCCGCGTCCTGGACGTTCCCGGCGGCAGCACCGCCAGCGGCACCCGCCTGCAGATCTGGGATGCCAACAGCAACGCCTGGCCGGCCGGGACCATCAGGCGGGCGGCTCCGGTCCTCCCAGCGGGCCGGGCGCCTGCGTCAGCGGGTCAGCGAGCGGTGCTCGGCGCGTAGCTCCAGGTAGGAGACGCCGGGCATCGGGAGGGGGAAGGTGAGGGTCACCGTTTCCCCTTCGACGGTTTGTGGCGGGGTGAACTCGTCGAGTGTGTTGGCCTCGTGGAGGGCCGCCCACTGGTGGGTGTCCGGCCATGGTGTGCCGTTCGGCCAGGCGGACTGGATGTTGGAGTGTGTCAGGTCGATCCGGTGGTGGGTGAAGGTGTAGGAGTTTTCGGGCAGGTTGGTCAGGGTCAGCGTGACATCCCGGGTGAGGGCGGGGTCGCCGCCCGCCTGGGACTGGTTGAGGGTGCCGTTCCAGATCAGGAGTCCGATGGTGCCGTCGGCGGCGAGCGCGGGCCAGATCTCGACGCCGCCCAGGTCGCCGGTGAGGGTGTGCGCGAGTTCGTGCTCGCCCAGCCGGTTGGCCAGGGACAGCGCGAAGTAGCGGGGTTTGCGTAGGTTGCCGACCGTGAGCAGGCCGAAGCCGCCGTGGAAGAGGGCGGGCGGGCGGCCGAGTTCCTCGAAGTGGTCAGAGGCCACCCAGTGGGCCAGCGCGGCCAGCCGCCCTGCCGCCGATCGCATGCCGTGCAGCAGGAAGGTCGCGCCGAAGGGGCCGTCGCCGATGCCGTGGAAGTGGGTGGGGGTGGGGCCCCACTCGGTCCACCAGATGGGAGTGCCCGCCCTGCCGTGCCGGGCCAGCGCGGGCCGCCAGTCCAGCGGCGCGTTGCCGTAGGTGTGGGTGGAGAGGAAGTCGAGGGCCGCGCCCGAGCGGTGCACGTGGTCGAGGAGTTCCTGGACCCAGCCGTCGGCGGCCGAGGACGGGCCGCCGACGCGGAGCTCCGGGTGGACGTCCTTCACGGCGGCGGCGGAGACGTCGTACAGGCGGAAGAACTCCTCCGGAGTGCCGCTCCAGAAGACCTCCAGGTTGGGTTCGTTCCATACCTCGAACGCCCAGTTGTCGATGAGCTCCTGCAGGCCGTACCGGTCGGCGAGGTGGCGGACGAGGGCGCGGACCAGGTCGCCCCAGCGGTCGTAGTCCTTCGGCGGGGAGATGATCGCCTGGTAGCCGAAGACGGTTTTATCCGGATCGGCGGCCAGGTCGCGGGGCATGAAGGAGAGCTCGACGATCGGCCGCAGCCCGATGGCCATGATGCGGTCGTAGACCTCGTCCACCTTGCGGAAGTCGTGCACGGGTTCGCCGTCGACCTCCCGGTAGACGCCGAGATCGTCGCAGAGGATGGCGTGCGCGCGGACCGTGCGCACGCCTAGCTCCTCCCGCATGACGCGCAGCGCCGTGAACAGCTCCGCGCCGATCGGCCGCCCGCCGACCGTCTCGTCCGACAGCAGGTGGGACAGGTGCTCCGACCCGATCATGTACGCCCAGGGGCGCCCGACCGGGCCGATCACCCGCGACGCGTCCACCTCCACCGACACCTCCCCGGTGCCCGCCCCCGATGAGACGGACACCGGGGAGCTGAACGGCCCGGCCGCGTCCACCGTCGCGACCGCCGCCACCCGGTACCAGGCGGCGGCCGCGAAGGTGTCCACGAACCGGGTCCCCGGCACGGCCGGCACATCCACGTCCGGCTGCTCGACGGACCGGTACGGCCCCGCCGCCTCGGACGCCCGCTCGACCAGGTAGCCGATCGCCCCCGGCACCGGATCCCAGCTCACCGTGACGTGCCCGCGCCCCGACCTGGCCCGCACCCCCGAGGGGGCGGCGAGGTCCGGCAACGCGGGCCCCGCCACCTCCCCGGACGGCCGGTAGATGCGGTTCAGCCAGTCGCGTCGTGCGGACTCGGCCGTGCTCATATTTCTCCCCGATCTAGGTGACTAGTTGGACACGTTCCAGGATTCCTCGGCGAGCAGCGGCGCCAGGACGGCCTTGACCTTCGGCGTGGCGAAGTACCCGCGCAGCGCGTCCCGGCTCAGCGCGTTGCCGAGGGCAATCATGATCATCCCCTGGTCGAGCGCCAGGTACTGCTTGGCCACCTGCCCGCTGCGCACCGCGACCGCGTCGTAGAAGCCGCCGGGTCCGTACGCGTCGAAGTCGGCTTTGATCTTGGCGAGGTTGTCCAGCGCCTGCGCGGGCGCGTAGCGCAGGGCCAGGAAGGAGGCGTGCGGGGTGACCACGCCGTCGCCGTAGGAGGCGGGTTCCGGTTTGCCGGGGCGGCAGTCGCCGAAGCCGTAGTCGACGGAGGTGCGTTCCTGGTCGGAGGTGTAGCCGTCGGTGTCCATGCCGATGGCGTCCACGCCGTACTCGCGGTAGCCGCCGGCCGGGTTGTTGCTGGGGGAGAAGCCCCAGTAGCCGTATTTGGCGTCGTCGAGGCCGTGGGCGCGCTGGGCGGCCACGTAGATCGGGTGGTTGCGGCCCCAGCTGCGGGCGCCCCAGGTGTCCTCGGGGACGAGTTGCGGGACCATGAGCGCCTCGAACATGCTGCCGCCCCAGGTGGGGACCAGGCGCAGGCCGCGGTAGCCGTACGTGCCCTCGAAGACGTTCACGCCCTGGTGGGTCTCCCAGACCCCGACCGGTTTCTGCTCCGGCCACGACCAGTCACACGTATCCGGGAATGTCCGCCACATGCCGAAATAGTGGTTCTTGGGGAGCTGGCCGAGGGCGATGCCGACGTAGGAGGTGATCCGGGTCTCGGTGAGCGCGCCGTAGTGGTGGCAGGTGGAGTAGACCGTGGTGCCGGAGCCGTTGTAGTCGCTCGCCACCGAGCAGCCCGACGGCTGGGCGGGCCAGAAGCCGCCGCGCAGCAGGCCGGTGTCCGGCTGGGCGGCCGGGTCGTAGTAAGAGCGGAAGTCCATGCCAGTGACCAGCGCGTTCGCCCGCGCGGCGACCTCGGGCACGGCCGTGCGGAGCATCATCAGCGCCGCCGCGAGCCAGCCGTTGTCGACGCTGGAGGCGAACGGCTCGACCACCGAGCCGCTCTCCGGCCAGGTGCGGACCAGGGCGAGGGTGTTTGGGTCGTACCAGTTGTAGAACTGGCCGGTGGGCGCGTGCCGCTCCAGCCGTTCGACCGCGCGGATCACCCGGGTCACCCGGGTGAGCGCCTCGGACCTGCGGATCAGCCCGATGTCGCGGGCGGCGACCGTGCTCCACAGGTAGGTGGCGATGTTGGTGGGGGAGGTGACCTTGGCCCGGGTCGCGGGGGAGAGGGTGCCCTCGATCTTGTCGGCGGGGATGCCGGTGGCGGGATCCACCATCGCGGTCATCGAGCGCCAGGTGTCCCGTGCGTACCCTTCGAGGGTTCTCTTCTCGGAGGAGGCGGCGGCGGGCGCGGCAGGGAGCAGGACTAGGCAGGCCGCGAGAGCGGCCGATAAGCGAGTTCGCATGGATACTTCCCGTTATTTCAGACCGGTGAATGTGGTGCCCTGCACGAAGTAGCGCTGCAGGAAGAGGAAGATCACGAGGATGGGGAGGACCACCACTACGGCGCCCGCGATGACCAGGCCGTACTGGGTGGCCTGGGCGTTGTTGAAGATCGCCAGGGCGACCGGCAGGGTGTACATGTCCTCGCTCTGTGCCACCACGGCCGGCCAGATGAACGCGTTCCACGAGGTGAAGAAGGTGATCAGGCCGAGCGTGGCGAGCGCGGGCTTGCAGAGGGGCAGGACGATCTGGAAGAAGATCCGGAACTCCCGGGCGCCGTCCACCCGGGCGGCGTGCACGAGTTCGTCCGGGATGTCGGCGATGAACTGCCGCATCAGGAAGATCCCGAGCGGCGTCACGACGGTCGGCAGGATGATCCCCAGGAACGTGTTGACCAGCCCGAACCTGGCGATCAGCACGAACTGCGGGATCATCACCACGATCGCCGGAACCATCATCTGCACCAGCACCAGGCCGAACAGCACGTTCCTGCCCCGGAACGGCAACTTGGCGAAGGCGTACCCGACCATCGAGCAGAAGAGCAGGTTGCCCGCCACGGCCGCCAGCGCGACCACGGTGCTGTTGAGGAACGCCTGATCCATCTGGGTACGCTCGAAGAGCCCCGCGTAGTTGCCGAACGTCCACTGGTCGGGCAGGAACGTCGGCGGGTCGCGGCGGATCTCGCTCTCCGGCTTGACCGAGGCGAGCAGCGTCCACCCGAACGGGAAGGCGACCAGCACCAGGCCGACGGCCAGGCCCGCGTAGGTCCACACCCGGCGCGTCATCGCGACCTCCCCAGCCGGAACTGGAGGAACGCCAGCGCCGCGATCACGGTGAACAACACGGTGGCCGCCGCTCCCGCATAACCGAAATTTCCGGACCCGAACTGGTTGTAGATGGCCAGCGACGCCGACGTGGTCGCCCCCGCGGGGCCGCCCCGGGTCATCACCAGCGGCTCCTCCATGAACTGGGTGAACCCGATCGAGCTGTACACCGTGCAGAACAGCAACGCCGGTCGCAGCATCGGCACGGTGACCCACCGGAACCGCTCCCAGCGCCCCGCGCCGTCCACCTCTGCGGCCTCGTACAGCTCCTTCGGAATGCCCTGCAGGGCGGCCAGCAGGATGACCATGTCGAACCCGAAACTCCGCCAGGCGGTCATCACGATGATCACCGGCAGCGCCAGCGACTCGTCGGCCAGCCACGAGGGCCCGTCCACGCCGACCGCCGCCAGCAGCTGGTTGACCGGCCCCGCGTCGGGATCGAGCAGGAACCGCCAGGCCACCGCGATGCCGATGATGCTGGTGATGTAGGGCAGGTAGTACCCCAGCCGGAAGAACACCGCGGGCAGCCGCGCGATCCCGGAGTTCAGCGCCACCGCCGCCGCCAGGCCGAGACCCAGCGTCAGCGGCAGCGCGGTGACCACGAACACCAGCGTGTTGACCGCCGCCTTGCGCATCAGCTCGTCGTCGAACAGCCGCAGGTAGTTCCGCAGGCCGACCAGGTCCACGCCCAGCGGATCCCGCACGTCGGTGCTGCGCATGTCGGTGAAGCTCATCCCGAGCCCCACCAGCAGCGGCCCCGCCCAGAACACCGCGAAGACCACCACGAACGGCGCCACGAACAACCAGGCGATCCCGGTACGGCGAAGCGGGCGCGGCGTGGCCACCCCTACTGTTCGAGCCGCCACGGTGGCCACCATGATCAGGCCCCGGTCCCGATCGCCTCCGCCTGCGCCTGCATCGCCTTGGCCGCCTCCGCGGCCGACTGCTTGCCCAGCGCGAGCTTCTCGATCTCGGTCTCCATCACCTTCGCGACCTGCTCCCAGGTCGGCACGGCCGGCGCCGATTTGGCGTCCTTGAGCTGCTCGCCGAAGACCCCCACCCGCTGGTCGGCGGTGAGCGCGGGCTCCTGCCAGGCGGCCTGCACGCTGGGCAGCGCGCTCACCTTGCCGAACCAGTTCGCCTGCACCTTCGGATCGGTCAGCCACTGGAGGAACTTCCAGGCCGCATCCCGGCTCTTGGCGCTCTTGAAGACCACCATGTTGCTTCCGCCGATGACGCTGGTCCCGCCGGCGCTGCCCTTCGGGTACGGCGCGACGGCGAACTTGTCGGCGAAGCCCGCGCCGCCCTCCTTCTCCATCCCGGCGATCATCCACGGCCCGGAGTAGAACGCCCCGACCTCGCCCTTCACGAACGTCTGCGGGAACGCGCCGGTCGGCTGGTCGGTGGCGGACAGGCCGCCGGAGAAGAAGGAGGAGTAGTGGGTGAGCGCGCTGACCATCTCGGGTGTGTCCAGCGTCCACTTGCCGGCGGCGGAGATGTCGCCGCCCGCCTGCCAGACCAGCGGGACCACCTCCTGCCAGGAGCCCTGCTTGAAGTTCTGCTCCACGCCGAGCTCGGCGCCTGCCTTGTCCTTCAGCGCCTTGACGAAGGCCGTGGTCTCCGCCCAGGTGGCGGGAGGCTTGACCCCGGCCTTCTCGGCCAGGTCGGTGCGGTAGTAGAAGGCGCGGGTCTCCACGTACCAGGGCACGCCGTACGCGGTGCCGCCGACCTCGCCGGTGCCCCAGGCGCCGGGGAAGAACACGGACTTGTCGATGAGGTTGCCGGGGGTCGGTTCCAGGGCGCCGGTCTTGGCCATCTCGCCCATCCAGGTGCTGCCCAGCATCGAGACGTCGGGGGTGGCGTTTCCGGCGATGGCGGCGGTGATCTTGTCGTGGGCGACGTCCCAGCCGAGCGGGGTCACCTTGACGGTGATGCCGGGGTTGGCCGCCTCGAACTCCTTGGCGAACGCGCCGAGCGCCTCCCCCTCGGCGCCCATCGCCCACACGGTGACCTCGCCGGTGGCCTTGTTGACGTCGACGTCCTTGGCCTGTTCCGCGGGGGCGTCGGCGCTCCTGCCGCACGCGGCGGCGAGCAGGCCCACCGCGGCCACTCCGATGACGAACCTCTTCACGCTTCCTCCAGGGGGTGCGTACCGCAGCTCGCTCTGATGACGAGCTCGGTGGGGGTGACTTGCGAGCGTGGGGCGTCCCGGGCGCCGGTGATCAGCTCGTCCAGGGCGCGGGCGGCGCGGGCGCCGAGGTCCCGCATCGGCTGCCGGACGGTGGTGAGCGCGGGACGGGCGTGCCGGGCGGCCATGATGTCGTCCCACCCGGTGACCGCGACGTCACCGGGCACGGACAGGCCGAGCTCCTCGGCGGCCAGGATCACGCCGAGGGCCACCTGGTCGTCGGCGCAGACGATCGCCTCGGGCCGGGGGCCGGAAAGCAGGTAGCGGCCGAGGGCGTGCCCGCCCTCGACGGTGAACTCGCAGGGGGACGGCTCGGGCGGGGTGAGACCGTGCTCGCTGAGGACCTGGCCGACGGACGTCCACCGCTGGGTGATGTCGCCGTTGTCGTGGCCTCCGGCCAGCGCGATGCGCCGGTAGCCGTGGCCGAGCAGGTGGCCGGCCAGCCGGGCCGCCGACACGGTGTTCTCGCTGGCCACCACGTCGGCGCCGGCGACCGCGTCACGGGCGATCATCACCAGCGGCAGGCCGGAGTCGACGATCTCGGCGACCACGTCGTCCCGTACCGTCTGGCCGAAGATGACCATGCCGTCCACCCGGCGGGACAGGTCGCGGACCAGGTCGGGCACGGCGGCCCTGCCCCGGGTGGAGAGGATGATCACCGACCGGCCCAGCTCGGAGGCGACCTCCTCGTAGCCGAGCAGCACCTCCGCGAAGTACGGCCCCGACAGGTCGGGGAAGACGATGCCGTTGGCGGCGTGGCGGCCGGAGGCCAGCGAGACGCCCAGGCGGCTGGGGGTGAAGCGCAGCTCCTCGACGGCGCGCAGCACCCGCTCCCGAGTCTTGGCGGCGACCGGCCCCGTGCCGCGCAACGCCCGGGACACGGTGGCGATGGACACGCCGGCCCGTTGCGCGACCTGGTAGATCGTCGCGCTCTCGTCACTGTTCGCCACGCGGGACCTCTTCGGAATGTAAGCGCTTCCACTCACTCCCACCACGATGTGGAAGCGCTTACATCGTGGGATTCCCCGAGTGTCACACCTCGGCCCTGTCGCTGTAAAGACCTCTTCACGACGGCTCTGCCGCCGCTGTGAGCCATTCCGGCCCCCGGAACAAGCCCTTCGTTTTCACGAATCGACCGTGGGATTTGCATCCTTCACGTCATGGCGAAAGACCCGGCGAGCCCAGGCCGGATGGTCGCGCAGCTCATCAAGAAGGCCAATCCCAAGGGGATGCCGATCGTCTACGAGTTACGGGTTCTGGGGCCGGCGGGCGCTTATCGCCCCCGCCCCTCTGCTGCGGGCGACCGGTGGGGGCGAGGTGTCAGCCGGCAGGCGTCGGGCAGCCGGCGCTCCAGCGTCAGTGCCGAGACGCCGGCCGCCAGTGCCACAACCGCGCAGCCTTCCCGGACGGCGCCGGTGCCGGGCTGGTGGGCCATCGGCCGGATGTTGGAGCCGATCTTGGCCTGGTTGGCCTGACGTCCTCGGTGCCGGTGACGTGCCCGTTGGCTTGCAGCGGGAACGTCAGGCCTTGGTCACGCAGGTGCAGCCAGACGTCACATTTCGGGGCTGACGATCATAGAAGGGATTGCCAGGTCCATGATCGCACCACCATGATCGGGGGCAAGCCGACACCTCATGGAGGAGCGACATGCTGACCGTGATCGGCGCGGGATTCCCGCGCACCGGTACGAGTTCGATGAAGGCGGCACTGGAACGGCTGGGGTTCGGGCCCTGCCACCATATGTTCGACGTCGGGTCCGACCCCGACCGCGCCCGGCGGTGGGCGCCCCTGGCATCCAGTGACGCGGTGCCGGACTGGGATCACGTGTTCGAGGGGTTCCGTTCCGCTGTGGACTGGCCGGCCTCGTTCTTCTGGCGCGAGCTGGCGGCCAGGTACCCGGAGGCCAAGGTGGTCCTCACGGTACGCGACCCGCACGCCTGGTTTGCGAGCATGCGGACGCTCATCGCCAACGGCCCGGCGCGGTTACGGGCCGAGAAGCTGGCACCGGAGATGGCCGGTCTGGTGGAGAGCATGGAGACCACCCGCCCGCTGCTTGAGCGCATGAAACGGGAGGGGTTGGGCAGCGACCGGCCCTTCGGCGAGGTCCCCGACGAGAAGGACACCATCGCGGCGTTCGAGCGGCACACGGCCACGGTGAAGGAGAGCCTGCCGCCTGAGCGGCTGCTGGTGTTCGACGTGCGGGAAGGGTGGGAGCCGCTCTGCCGTTTCCTGGGCGTGGGCGTCCCTGCCGGGGAGCCGTTCCCGCGCCTGAACGACAGCAAGGTGATGGAGCAGTCAATCGACAGGCTGATGCAGGGGGAGAACATCGGACTTCCGTTTCACCCCACGGGCTGAACACTTCGGACTCGGTAATACCCCCTGAGGGTATGTTCGCTCATTCGGGAGCTCAACCTGCTCAGGTCAAGAGGAGATAGCCATGAGCTACAACGTCCTTGCGTACCAGGGGGTCGAGGAGGATCTCCGCAGGTGGGTAGCAAGCCGGTGATCCTTTGCGATGTCGGTATGTGGCGGTTGAGTTCCTGACCGATGGCAGGCGGGATCGACTTCGAGCCCCACCAGTGGCGCCACACCTACGCGACCTGGCTGCTGCGCCGGGGCGCGGGAATGGAGACGGTGAAGGAATGCCTCGGGCATGCCTCGATCACCACGACGATCGACACCTACGGCAAGGTTCGGGAATTGCATCAGACGAGCGAGAAACTGCAGGTCGCCTGATGAGCGTGGGGCGAGGTGGGATCTATGCCGCTTGACCTGAACCGCTTGCGGGAGGTTCCCGCCTGATGCAGGATCCCGCCTTTAGACGGTTGTGAATCTGGGGGTTGGAGGGGCCCGTGGGACGGAGTGATCTGGCGGGTGCCGCGCATCTGGAGCTGGTGTCCGGGGTCGTGCAGCTGCGGCCTGAGGACGCGATGTTCGATGCGATGCTGCGCGGTTGGCGTGCTCAGCAGACCGGCCGCGGGCTGCGGGAGAGCACGATCGGGCCGCGTGAACGGCTGATCCGCCGATTCCTGGAGTTCACCAATGAGTATCCCTGGCAGTGGCGGGCGGGCCAGGTGGATGAGTGGACGCTGTCGCTGACCAGCGAGGATCGTATGGCGCCGTCCACGATTCGCAACTACCAGACCGAGTTACGGCTGTTCACCGAGTACCTCACCGACGCTCGTTACGGTTGGGCGGCCGAGTGCGAGGTGGCGTTCGGGCCTGGGGTTCACCCGGTGCCAATCTGTCACGAGTGGAACACCATCGCCCACCTCAACGGCTACGAGGGCAGCCCCGAGGCGCGGCCGTTCACCCGCCAGGAGTTGCAGCTGTTCCTGGATTACGCCGATGACCAGGTCGACCGGGCCGTACGCGCCAAGCGCAAGGGCGCGTTGGCCGCCTACCGCGACGCCACCTTGTTCAAGGTCATTTACGCCTGGGGTCTGCGCCGGACGGAGACCTCCCAGCTCGACGTGGTGGACTGTGGCAGCAACCCGGCCGCGCCGGAGTTCGGCCGCTACGGGATGCTGCATGTGCGCTACGGCAAGGCCAAGCGAGGCCAGCCACCCCGCCGTCGCAACGTCGCCATCGGTGATGGGGTGGGCCGTGGAGGCGGTGGCCGACTATGTGGAGAACATCCGCCCGAGGTTCGGCTGCGCCGATCACCCGTCGCTGTGGGTGACCGAGCGCGGTGGACGGGTCCGACCGCAGGTCTCCGGCGCCCCGGTCATCGGCGACCTCCTCCTGGCGCTGCGCGAGGCCGGCACCGTGGCAGTCTCGCCGCCGTGTTGCGCCGAGTGGCGCAAAGCCTGGATTGCGGGTCCGAGTACGTATACGCATAGGAGTGCACGTGCGAAAAAGCGGCGCACCGTGCCCACTGCATGAGCGCCCCCGGCTTCAGGAGATCATCATGGCTAGCACGACCGTATCCGCCGACCTCGCCGCCTCGCCCGGCCGCGTCTGGGGGCTCATCGGCGGCTTCGACTCGCTACCCGACTGGCTGCCCTCCATTACGGGCAGCGAACTCCTCGAGGGTGGCCGCGTCCGCAGGGTCACCACCAAGGACGGCGGCGTCATCGTCGAGCGCCTCGAACACTTCGACGAGCGGGCCCGCACCTACAGCTACTCCGCCCCCGAGCCGCCCCTCCCGGTACAGGGCTACCGCGCCACCATCGCTGTACACGAGGTTCCCGGCGAGCCGGAAAGATCCCGGGTGGAATGGTCGGGCAGCTTCACACCGGTGGGGGTCACCGAGGAGGAAGCGATCGCCGTCGTCCACCGCGTCTTGAGCGGCGGCCTCGACGCCCTGCGGCGGACGCTCGGCGCTTGACGCCTGCGCGGCTCCCGGCCAGATGAGATCGGGTCAGGTGGGCGGGGCCGCCGATCCGCTGCGGCAGAAGGGTGCCAGGCCGAGCACGGATGTCTTGCAACCCGGCGTGACGTCCTGCCGGCCTGACGCGCGCCCCCAGGCTCGCCTATCCCGAGCCGGGGGCGCATTCGTTTCACGGTGTCACGCGTAGAGGAAGTAGTAGTAATACTGGCTCCTCCACTCGCATCTCCAGTCATTCCACCAGCCTTGGTCGTCGCCGTAGCTTCCGACCCGCTGGCAATCCGAGTATTGCTGGAAGACGCCGTTCAGCGTCTCGGCGTCCGCCGTGGCGGCGCCGGTCGATAACGACATTCCGGTGGCCAGAACGACCAAGACGAGAACCGCGCGTACCTTGCGCATCAATCCTCCTGCGACTGGGCGGATCAGGGCGGCCAAGATATCACTGACCGTGTGCCAGGAAAGGATTGTGGCACTCGTGCGCCAGGCGCGGATCATCACCGCCGGCTGAGGGCCGGGGTGATGATCGTCCAACCGGTATTGACCTGGCCTGATCAACTGCAGGAAGGCTGAAACTTTCATTCGTGAGGGCGGCACATGTTTTGATTGCGATGGTCTGGACCTTTATTTGCACTTTGTCCCTTCCGGTCCCAGATGAGCCGCGTTTCCCTGTTCCGCCATAAGGAATGGACCGATCCGACGAATACTTTGACCATTGTCGCGTACCTGTCATATCGTCACCTCGCCCATATCGATGCGAGGCCAGGACTCGAACGGGGACGTGCGTTCTCACAGGCGTTACGGCTCGCGTGCTGATCGCGGCTGCCCCGGCACCGGGGGAGATCTGGACGGCCATCTAGGAAGCGGCGATCATCCGAACCACCGGAGAAACACCATGCATGCTCGTATCCGCACGTCCTCGATCGTCGGCATGGTCATGACCATGCTGGCCACCGTCGGTGTGTCACTCGCCCTCGTGCCGCCGGCTCACGCGGAGGTGATCAGCGATATCGCCTACGCGCCCGCACAGCCGGCCGGCTCCAGGGGGCACCTGCTGGACCTTTACCTGCCATCCAGCGGCATCGGCATCACACCCCGGCCGCTGCTGATCTGGCACAGTGGCTCAGCGTGGTCGAGCGACGATGGCAAGACCGGCGCGGCCGCGATTGCCGCCACCTTCAATGCCAAGGGGTTCGCGGTGGCCGGCGTCAGCGTCCGGTCCAGCTCTCAAGCGATCTTCCCGGCCCAGGTGCACGACATCAAGGCGGCCATCCGCTGGCTGCGCGCCCACGCCGCCGATTACCAGCTCGACCCCAATCGCTTCGCCATGATGGGCACCTCCTCGGGCGGCTGGCTGACGGAGATGGCCACCCTGACCGGCGGCGTCTCGTCGCTGGAGGGCACCGTCGGCACGACCGGCGTCTCCAGTGCCGTGCAAGGGGGACTCGCCTTCTTCAGCCCCACCGACTTCCTCCAGATGAACGCGCAAAACCTGCCGACCGGAGGGCTGAACCACGACTCTCCCGCCTCCCCCGAATCCCTCCTGATCGGCTGCGCCATCCAGACCTGCCCCGCCCAGGTGGCCCTGGCCAATCCGATCAACTACGTTGACAGCAACGACCCGCCGTTGCTGTTCCTGCACGGCCAGGCCGATTTTCTGGTGCCGCACGGGCAGAGCGTCCTGCTCTACGACAAGATCAAGACAAGCTGTGGTAACGCCCAGTTCATCTCGATACCCGGCGCGGATCACGGCCTGAGCTGGGTCCTGGACCCCGCCCGCTTCGGTACCCAGACCAGCTACACCACCCAGTTTTGCTCCGGGACCACACAGGTCGGCTCGCCCAACCCCACCTGGGACACCTTTGAAGTTTTCCTGCGCGGCGCACTCAAGATGGGCACCTCCTGCCAGGTCGCCTGGGCCCCCACCGTCTGGAGCACCGGTTTATCCGCCAACGTGACCATAACGAACACTGGCTCGACTCCCATCGACCGCTGGGTCCTGACGTGGACCTGGCCAGGCAATCAGCAGATCACGAGCACCTGGAACACCACGTTGACCCAGTCTGGCACTCAGGTGACCGCACGCGACGCTGGCCACAACGCCATTATCGGCGCCAGCTCCGCCACCACCTTCGGCTTCCAGGCAACCTACAGCGGGACGAACGCCCCGCCGCCTGAGTTCAAACTCAACGGCATCGTCTGTACCAGGGTGTTCGGATAAGACGACGCGTATATGTCCGTGCTGCCGGTCCGTGCGACGGACGGACCGGCAGCGGCTGAGCCGGACCGGCTGCTCTCCCGAGCGGTGTGGGACCTATTTCGGAAACACACTCCGGAACCATTCATGCGCGGAACCGCACGGAGCCCGGAGCGGAGAAGTGCATTTCATCGCTCAACACGTTCCGCCGAACTCCGATCACGGAATGATGTTTTTCAGATTTCGGACGCGCATATTGCGTTAGTCGATCTACAGTCCTATCCTTGCCTACGTGACGGCCGATGAGGGAGAGGAACTCGTGACGGCAATTGGTTCAGGGCACTTCGGCGGCCGGCAGGGATCGCGGAACTACCAGCTGAACATCGCCTGACCACCGGCTCCGTATTCCGATATTTTTCGTCGGCCGGCTGCGAGCTATTCGACATCCCGTACCGGGATTTCACCTCGTTTCACAATGAAAAGACTGTACGTAGCGGGTGCTTTTGTGTGAACGCACGATACGGGCGGCGCCCGTTCGCTTTGTTCGCCCGACCCGCTGCCGGAAGGCCCCGCTGCCGCGGCCTGTCCGGAAAACCCCGCCGGCGTCCTGGTGACGCCGTTCTCCCTGGTGCCCCGCCGATTCGGCGGTGCCCCTTCCTCGCCATGCCGACAGGTGTGGCGATCGTCGACGAGTTAGGGGACGTGTGCGTACATCCAACATGTTCGTCAGGAGCCTCGGCGTCTTCGTGCCGGACGCCGTGAGCATCGAGCAGGCGGCTCGGGACGGCCGGTATCCGGCCGAGGAGGTTGAGCGGTTCCAGCAGATCGGCGCGGCGGTCGCCGGCGACATGCCCGCACCCGAGATGGCCCGGCTCGCGGTCCTGGACGCCTACGACCGCTGGGGCGAATCCGCCCCGCGAGATCTCGATCTGCTGCTCTATCCGTCGGTCTGGCATCAGGGTCCGAACGGCTGGCAGCCCCAGCACTACCTGCAGATGCATCTCCTCGGCGGGGGAGTGCCGGCGTACGAGATCCGGAGCGGCTGCGTCGGAATGATCAGCTCACTCCAGCTGGCGGCGAGTTATCTGCAAGCCGACCCGGACCGGGAGACGGCGATGGTGGTCTCCGCCGACAACCACGGCACCCCGCTGGTGGACCGCTGGCGGATGACGCCCGGGGCGGTGATAGGCGATGCCGCGTGCGCGCTCATCCTCGGTAAGGAGTACGGCATGGCCGAGCTCCTCTCGGTGAACGCGACGACGATCCCGGAGGCCGACGCGGTCAACGACGGCGCCTACCCCTTGTTCCCCCCGGACGCCACCGTCGGGAGGGGGCTGAGCTTCGGGGACCGGCACGAGGAATTCCGCCAGCGGTTGCTCGAGAAGCAGGGGACCGGAATACACCTGAAGATCCAGAAGACAATGATGCAACAGGTGGAACAGACCCTGGAGGAGGCCGGGATCGGACTGGCCGACATCACTCGGGTGGCGTTCCCGCACGGCCGCCGCGAAGACCTGGACGGGCAGATGTCCTGGCTGGGCATCGAACTCGAGCAGACGACCTGGGACTACGGCCGGCGCGTCGGCCATTGCGGCGCGGTCGATCAGTTCATCGCCTTCGAGCATCTGGTCGCGACCGGTGGGCTGGTACCCGGCGATCACCTGCTTATGGTGGGGTTCGGTTCCGGCACGTCGGTCGCCGCGGCCGCGTTCAGGGTCCTCGCGACCTCTCCCGCGACGCGGCCCGCCGGCACGAGAGGGCATGCGGCATGACGACCGAAGAGATCGCCCGCAGGCTGGTCGCCTTCATCCAGGAGAACCTGGTCCCGGACGATGTCGACATGGAGGTCGACGAGACGACCCCGCTCCTGCTGTCGGGGCTTCTGGACTCCTTGCGAACGGCGCGCCTGCTGAACTTCATCCGGCGGGAGATCGGCGTCCCGATCCCCGCCGCGAAACTCGATGCCGAGAACTTCGCGGACGTGGCGACCATCGTCGCGGTGATCAACGAACTCGAACCGGCTCCATCCGTTTAGCCGTCCGATCGAGCGAGGGCAGAGTCATGCAGTGGGCGGACACGTACATCAGCGGAGTGGGAGCCTTCCTCCCCCGGACGATCAGCGTCGAGAAGGCCGTCGCCAAAGGCTGGTATCCGGCCGAAGAGGTCGAGCTGCACAACCTGGCCGGGGCGGCGGTGGCCGGTGACCTACCGGCTCCGGAGATGGCGCTGCACGCGGCGCAGAGCGCGCTCAAGCGCAGCGGGCGGGCATCGGCCGACCTGGATCTCCTTCTTTACGCCTCGACGTGGCACCAAGGTCCGGACGGCTGGCCGCCGCATTCCTACCTGCAGCGCCATCTGGTCGGCGGGGACGTCCTGGCCACCGAGATCCGGCAGGGCTGCAACGGGATGTTCATCGCCTTGGAACTCGCGGCGAGCTACCTGGACGCCGCTCCCGGCCGGCAGGCCGCCTTGCTGGTCGCCGCCGACAATTACGGCACCCCGTTGATGGACCGGTGGCGGATGGGTCCCGGCTACATCGGCGGGGACGCCGCCAGCGCGCTCGTGCTCACGAAGGAGGCGGGATTCGCGCGCCTGATGTCGGTCTGTACGGTGACCGTGACCGAGGCCGAAGAACTGCACCGGGGCACCGAACCCCTGTTCCCGCCCGGCGTCACCGTCGGCCGCCGGATGAGCTTCGGGGCCAGGAACGAGCAGTTCCGGCAGCAGGTCATGCCCCGGGGCGAGGGCACGGCGGCCCTGTTCAAGATCCAGCGGGCGCTGCTGGAGGTCGTCGAGCGCGCGCTGGCCGAGAGCGGCATCGAGGCCAGCGATCTCGCCCGGGTGGCCTTCATGAACTACTCCGAGGAGATCGTCGAACAGCGTTGCATGGCCGCGCTCGACCTGCCGATGTCCCGATCGACCTGGGACTACGGCCGCACCATCGGCCACTGCGGGGCCAGTGACCAGGTCCTCGCCCTCGACCGGCTGCTGGTGACCGGGCAACTGGGCCCCGGCGACCACCTGCTGATGCTCGGCACCGGCCCGGGAGTCACCGTCTCCAGCGCCGTGATCAAGATTCTCGATACGCCTGCATGGTCCTGACACGTCGTCACCGAAAGGAAACGAACGCGATGGTCGACAGTTCGAGCGGAGTCCGGGTGGAACCGGTGGCGGTGGTCGGGATCGGATGCCGCTTTCCCGGCGATGCCGACTCACCGGAGGGTTTCTGGGACCTGCTGTGCGCCGGCCGGAACACGACCCGGCCGCTGCCCGCCGAACGCTGGCGCTCGTACGAGAACCGGAGTCCCGAATACGCCGCCGCGCTGCGCCATGCCGTACGCAACGGCAGCTTCCTGAGCGACATCGAGGGCTTCGACGCGGAGTTCTTCGGCCTGTCGCCCCGGGAGGCCGAGCTGATGGATCCGCAGCAGCGGATCCTGATGGAGACCGCGTGGGAGGCCCTGGAGCACGCCGGCCTGCCGCCGCGCGAGCTGGCCGGCACCGACACCGGGGTGTTCATCGGGGTCTGCACCGACGACTACGGACGCCGCCTGCTCGAGGACCTGCCCCAGATCGAGGCGTGGACCGGGATCGGCGCCGCGACCTGCGCCGTCGCCAATCGCATCTCCTATTCCCTGGACCTGCGCGGGCCCAGCATGGCGGTGGACACCGCGTGCTCGGCGTCGCTGGTCGCGCTCCACCTGGCCGCGCAGAGCCTGCGGCTCGGCGAGAGCGAGGTCGCCCTCGCCGGCGGGGTCAACCTGCTGGTGACCCCGGGGGAGACCCTCACGCTCGGCGCCGCCGGAGCCCTGGCCCCCGACGGGCGGTCCAAGTCGTTCGACGCCACGGCCGACGGCTACGGGCGCGGTGAGGGGTGCGGCGTGATCGTGCTCAAACGGCTGTCCGACGCGCGCCGCGACGGGGATCGGATCCTCGCGCTCGTCATCGGCAGCGCCGTGAACCAGGACGGGCACACCAACGGGATCATGGCGCCGTGCGGGGCGGCCCAGGAACACGTGATGATCCGGGCCTGCCGGCAGGCGGGCATCGCACCGGCCACGGTCGACTACATCGAGGCGCACGGGACCGGGACCCGGCTGGGCGACCCGCTCGAGGCGGGCGCGCTGTCCTCCGTGTACGGCACGGGACGGCCCCCCGGCGACCCGTGCCTCATCGGCTCGGTCAAGTCCAATATCGGCCACCTCGAAGGCGCCGCCGGCATCGCCGGTGTCATCAAGGCGGTGCTCGCCCTCGGCCGCGGTGAGATCCCCCCGAGCGTGCTGACCACCCCGAACCCGGCCATCTCGTGGGAGACCTCCGGGCTTCGCGTGGTGACCGAACGATCGGCCTGGCCGGATCGCGGCCACCCCAGCCGGGCGGGCGTCTCCAGCTTCGGGTACGGCGGCACCGTCGCGCACATCCTGCTCGAACAGGCGCCGCCGGCTCCGGAGGCGCCCCGGGGCGAGGGGACGGGGCAGCGCCTGTTCCCGCTGTCGGCCGCGTCGGAAACGGCGCTGCGGCAGTACGCGGGCACGCTGGCCGACCGGCTCGAGGGGCTCGACCTGGCTTCGGTGGGGCACACGCTGGCGCTCCGGCGCTCGCATCTGGGCCGTCGAGCCGTCGTGATCGCGGCGGACCGGGACGAGTTGACGGCCAACCTGCGCAGGCTCGCGCAGGACCTGCCGGCCGAGGCCGTCCTCACCGGGGACGTGCTGCCGGTGCCGGGCCCCGGGCCGGTCTGGGTGTTCTCCGGGCAGGGCTGCCAGTGGCGCGGGATGGGGCGGGACCTGCTCGCCACGGAGCCGGAGTTCGCGTCCCTGGTCGACGAGGTGGAGCCGATCTTCGCCGCGGAGATCGGCTTCTCTCCCCGGCAGGTCCTGGCCGAGGGCGAGCTGGACGGGATCGACCGCGTCCAAACCATGATCTTCGTGATGCAGCTCGGGCTCGCCAGGCTCTGGAGCGCGTACGGAGTGGTCCCGGAGGCCGTCATCGGTCACTCCGTCGGCGAGATCGCGGCGGCGGTGACGGCCGGGGCGATGAGCGTCTCCGACGGCGCGCGCCTGATCTGCCGCCGGTCCCGGCTGCTGCGCCAGGCGGAGGGCAAGGGGGCCATGGTGATGGTCGGCCTGCCGTTCGAGGAGGCGGCCGAGCGGCTGGCCGGCCGTACCGACCTGGTGGCCGCGATCTCGTCGGCGCCCGCCTCCACCGTGCTGTCCGGCGACGTCGCCGCGGTCGAGGCGGTGCTGAACGAGTGGCCAGCCGAGGGCATCGTGGTCCGCCGGGTGGCGTCGGACGTCGCCTTCCACAGCCCGCACATGGAGCCGCTGGCCGTCGAGCTGGCGGCGGCCACCGCCGATCTCTCGTTCGGCGCGCCCCGCATTCCCATGTACACGACCGTGCTGACGGACCCCCGGTCGACGCCTGTCCTCGACTCCCAGTACTGGGCGGCGAACCTCCGGGACCCGGTACGGCTGGCCGCGGCGACGACGGCCGCCGCGCAGGACGGCTACCGCGCGTTCCTGGAGATCTCCCCGCACCCCGTGGTCGCGCACTCCATCACCGAGACGCTTGGGGAGACCGGGTTCGAGGACGTGTTCGTGGGCACGTCACTGCGCCGGAATCAGCCGGAGCGATCGACCTTCCTCGCCGCGGTGGGCACGGCGCACTGCCACGGCGTCGGTGTGGACTGGAACCGTCTGCAGCCGGACGGCGGCCTGGCCGCCCTGCCTCCGTACGCCTGGCAGCACCGCCGCCACTGGCGTGACACCGCCAACGGCGAGGACGAGAACCGAGGGCACGACGTGCACTCCCACACCCTGCTCGGAGCCGGGACGAGTCTGGCGGGCAGCCGGACGCGGGTGTGGCGGACCAGCCTGGAGGACGCCAACCGGCCCTACCCGGGCAGTCACGCCGTCGGCGGGGTCGAGATCGTGCCCGCCGCCGTGCTGGTCAACACGTTCCTGCACGCGGTCGCGGACAAGGACGGCACCCTCACGGAGGTGGAGATGATGCATCCGCTGATGACCGCGGAACGCAGGCAGATCCAGGTCGTCCACGAGCCTCCCGGGATACGGCTCGCGGCGCGTACGCCGGCCGGCCTCGGCGAGCCGGAACCCGCCTGGCTGATTCACGTCACCGCGTCCGTGCCGGCTCCCGGCGCTCCGGGCCAGGTGATGCCCGCCGTGCTGCCGGACGCGACCGGTCTTACCCCGATCGACACCGGATTCGTGCACCGGCGGCTGGCCGCCGTCGGCGTCCCCACGACGGGCTTCGACTGGACGATCGAGACGCTGTTGAGCGGAGACGGAGTGCTGCGCGCCACGGTCCGCACCTGGCAGCCTGTCGAGACACCGCCGACCTGGGCACCGGCGCTGGACGCGGTGATGTCCGTGGCCCCCTGCGTGTTCCCGGGCGATCCGGTGCTGCGCATGGTCGTGCACATCGACGAGGTGGCGCTGACCGGCCCGCCGCCGGAGACGGTGATCATCGAGGCGGCCGTCGACCCGGCAGGCGACGACATGGTACGGGCGCTCCTGGCCGACGCCGACGGCCGCGTGGTGGGGCACCTGTCCGGACTCCGCTATCCGGTGATCGACGCGCCCGCGGCGACCGAGGAGGAACTCCGGGAGCCCGCGGAGTCGTTCGCCGGTCTGCCGCCGGAGGAACTGCGCGAGTTCGTCCTGATCGAGGTCCGCGCGGAGATCGCGGCCGTGATGCGGCTCGCCCCGGCGGACCTGGCGGTCCGGCGTCCCCTCGTGGAACAGGGGCTGGATTCGGTGATGACCGTCATGGTCAGGCGGCGCCTGGAGAAGCGCTTCGGCTGCCGCCTCCCCGCGACCTTGCTGTGGCAGCAACCCACCATTTCCGCGATCGCGGGCCACTTGGTGGATCTTCTCGTGACAATGAGACCGGTTGCCGAAGCGGAGGCCGTTCTCGAGAGCGTGCCTGCGATCGGGGGTTGAGGCCGTCGCGGACCAACTCGTCTTCATAGACGACACACGCCCCGTCGCATCCGGCTTTCTCGCGGGCTGGCGGCCACCTGGCCGCCAGCCGTCATAACCACCCGCGAGTGTTAGTAGGGGATTCACCCCGTTCTTGTGTGGGCTGGACATGATCACCTCCGAATCGGGCACCCGTCCCCGCCGGTGCTACGGCGTGCGACGGCCTGGACCCGGATTTCGGTGCCCAGAAACCCATCTTTCGGCCAGCGGGTAACCGCCAGCGGAAGGGTCGGTGAATTGGGTCGTCTCGTGTTGCCGGGTGTGGAGCGATCACTGCAGGGTTGGGAAACGACCGCCCCCAATGACGGAAGTGCTTCCCCGTGCGTCTACTGGCGTTTCTCGCCGCCCTTGTTGTCATGCTCCTCGCCGCGGCTCCGGCGCAGGCCCACGTCCGCGCGACCTCGGTCGCGGTCGACCTGCGTGGCCAGGGCGACGGCGTCGCGGCCGTCGTCGACGTGGAGTACGACGTCCTGGCCCGGCTGCTGGGTCTCGACGGTGTCCTGAGCCCGGACGCGGTCGGCGCGGACGGCGCCGCCGTCGAGGTGCCGACCGAGGTGCGGCGCGGTTCGCTGGACGCGCATGCGAGCGACGTGGCCGGGTACGTCGGCGGGCGGCTGCGCCTGAGCCGCAGCTCGATCGGGTGCACCGCTGCGGACGGTGCCCGCGTCGAACTCGCCGACTCCGGCGCGGTGCGGGTCGCGCTCGCCTACGACTGCCCGGCGTCCGGCGCGCTCACCGTCCGCAGCGACATCTTCCGCGCCTCCGACGGCGTCGTCGACGACGTCCGCACGATGGTGGCCTACGACGTCGACGGCCTCCGCGGTTCGACGTTGCTCGACACCGACCGCACCAGCGTCACGGTGGGGCGCACCGACCTGCTCAGCGAGATCCCGCGGTTCGTCCGGCTCGGGGCGGAGCACCTGCTCTTCGGGCTCGACCACGTGTTGTTCCTGCTGGCGCTGCTGCTGGGCGCGAAGCGGCTACGCGACGTGGTCGAGGTCGCCACGGCCTTCACGGTCGCACACTCGGTGACCCTGGTGCTGGCCGCGATCGGCTGGGTCAGCGTGCCCGGGTGGATCGTCGAGCCGCTCATCGCGCTGTCGATCGCGTTCGTCGCGCTCGACAACCTGCTCTCGCCGAGGACGAGCCACCGGCTGCCCGTGGTCTTCGGCTTCGGGCTGCTGCACGGGCTCGGCTTCGCGGACGCGCTCAGCGTCGACGGGCCGCTGTCGGCATCGACGCTGGCCAACCTGGTCTCCTTCAACGTCGGCATCGAACTCGCCCAGTTGGCGATCATCGTGCTCGCCTTCCCGACGCTGCTGTTCCTGCGCAGGGTCGCGACCACGCCGGTCGCCGCCCGCGCCCTCACGCTCGGCACCGTCGCGGCGGCCGTCGCCGTCGCCGGTGCCGGTCTGGTCTGGTTCGTCGAACGCTCCCCGCTCCTGACCTGACACCTACCTCCCCCCCACCCCGAAGGATCCTGATGTCCGCGTTAACTTGGACGCGCGCGCGCCTGCGCGTCGTCCTGTACACCGTCACGCTGGGGCTCGCCGCCAGTGTCGTGGCGGGCCCGCTCACGTCGTACGCGGCGCACGCCATCGACCCGCCAGAGGCCACCGTCAGCGGCGTCGTGTACGTCGACGCCAACGGCGACGGCCAGCGCAACCCCGGCGAGGTCGGCCTGGCCGGCGTGCGCGTCTCCGACGGCGCGGTCGCCACCACGACCGCCGCCGACGGCTCCTACTCGCTGACGATCTCCACCGACCGTCGCACGACGGACATCGTGTGGGCCGGCCAGCCGCGGGGCTACCGGTTCGGCCTGGACCAGTACAAGGAGCCGAGGTTCTGGGCCAACCTCGGCCAGCTCGCCGACGACGCCACGCCGACCGCGGACTTCGCGCTCGTCCGTGACCAACTCTCCGACGGCGACACCTTCTCCTGGGCCAACATCGCCGACCCGCACGTCAACGCACAGCTGCCCGACCAGATCCGCGAGATCAACTCCACCGGCACCGACCTGCGCTTCATCGCGGTCAGCGGCGACCTCACCAACGACGCCAGCCAGGGGCAGTTCGACACCTATCGGCGCGGCACCCAGCAGTCGGCCGTCGGCGTGTGGCCGGCCGTCGGCAACCACGAGTACGCGAGCGGGTCGGCGTACGCGGACAGGATCGACAACTATCGCAAGAACGTCGGTCCGGAGTGGTACTCGTTCAACTACGGCAACCGGCACTTCGTGGTGCTCGAGAACAACGGCTCCGCGCCGTTCGACGAGGAGCTGAACTGGCTCAAGGACGACCTCGCCGCGAGCGTCCCGCTCGACGACGACCCGAGTAACGACATCGAGGTCGTCGTCCTCACCCACCAGCCGATGAACGTCCCGTTCGGCTCGCCGTCGACGTACGACGCCTTCGGTGACGTGCTCGAGCAGTACAAGGCGCAGCTGATCCTGGTCGGCCACGAGCACTCCAACCACGTCGAGAACAACTCGGCGTTCGCCTCGACCGCCAAGCACATCCAGACCGTGTCGAGCTCGTACACGATCGACAACGCGCCCCGCGGCTTCCGCTACATCCACATGGCGGGCCCGGGCTTCGACAACCCGTTCCGGATGTACGGCGAGAACGAGCACCTCACCATCGTCAACCCCGCGCCGGGCTCGAAGGTGCCGGCCGCGGGGATGCCGGACGTCCAGATCAACGCCTACGACACCGGCGACGAGGTCGTCTCGGCGCGCTTCCAGATCGCCGGCGACAAGAACTGGAGGCCGCTGTACCGCAGCGGTGAGTTCACCTGGCGGGGCAACCTGCCCAACAGCCAGCAGACGCCCGGTGAGCACCGCATCGACGTGCAGGTGGTCGACGCGACGGGCAAGACCTGGACCAAGTCGGCGGACTTCACGCTCACCGGCGAGCCAGAGCTCAAGCCGGTCGCCGGTGGTGACTGGGACCAGCACCACGGCGACCCGTCCCACTCCGGTGTCGCGCCGGCGCAGGAGGCGGGCCGCCGCCTCGCCTGGAGCTTCCGCACCGAAGGCACCTTCCTCACCGGGTCGCCGGTCATCCACGACGGCGTCGTCTACGCGGGCACCCGCGACGAGAACGGCGACGGCAACAGCCGGATCCACGCCGTCCGGCTCAAGAACGGCAGGGAGTTGTGGAACGTCGAGGTGCCGCAGTCGATCCACGGCAGCCTCGCCTACGGCGACGGCCTGATCTTCGCGCCGACCCTCGGCTCGGAGCTCTACGCCGTCGACGCGGAGAGCGGCAAGCTGCGCTGGAAGGCCGTGCCCGAGCAGGCGCCGGCCCCGAACAACCAGCGCACCTACGGCTACTACTCGCCGGCCGTCTCCGGCCACACCGTGCTCTGGCCCTACCAGACCCGCTTCGGCATCGGCAGCCAGGGCGTCCTCAAGGCGCTCGACACCCGCACCGGCGCGCAGATCTGGGCCTCCCCGATGTCCGGTGCGACCATGAGCGACGGCACGCCCGCCGTCATGGACGGCACCGTGTACGTCGGCAACGAGACCGCCGACCGCGTGCTCGCCTACGACCTGGCCACCGGCGCCCGCAAGTGGACCGGAGCCGAGTCGCTCGGCAGCTGGCAGGACGGCGTGCCGACCGCGGCCGAGGGCAAGATCTTCATCGGCGCCAACAACGGCATGGTCGCGCGTGACGCCAAGACCGGCGCGACGCTGTGGACCTACCAGAGCTCGCGTTCCTCGCTCGTCTCGAGTGGCTCGACCCCGAGCGCCGCGGCCGTCAAGGACGGCGTCGTCTACATGGGCTTCCCGAGCGGCGCCGTCGTCGCCCTCGACGCCAAGACCGGCAACGTCTTCTGGGAGCGGGCGCTGCCCGGCGACATCTACCACGGTGGCGTCATGTCCAGCCCGGTCGTGGCCGGCGACACGCTCTTCGTCGGCGCCAACAACGGCAGGTTCTACGCCCTGGCCACCGACACCGGCCAGATCCTGTGGAGCCACGAGATCGGCACCTGGGTGGGCGCCGGCCCGGCCGTCAGCGGCAACACCGTCGTGGCGGGCGCCTGGGACGGAAACCTCTACGCCTACGTGCCGGGCGGCGAGTCCGCGCCGCGCTGGGCGACCGTCACCGGCACGGTCAAGGACGCGGAGACGGGCGATCCGATCGCCGGCGCGAAGGTCACCGCCGTCGCCGCCGGTCAGGACACCACGGTGACCAGCACCGACGCCCAGGGCCACTACCGGATCGGCCTGCCGGCGTCGACCTGGACCGTCACGGCGGCCAAGCGCGGCCTGATCGCCGACGACCGCTCGGCGGCCGGCGTCACGGTCGGCACCACCGGCAACACGACGGCCGACCTGAAGCTGATCAAGGTGACCCACCCGGTCGCCGGCAAGTCGGTGTACGCGCCGGACTACGGCAACGGCAGCACGCGCACGGACGTCGTCACGGGCAGGGAGTACTACTACCTGGCCAACGACAAGGTCCGGGCGTCCGTGACGCCGTACGCCGCCGGCAACAACGGTGTCGGCGGCAACAACGGCGTCGGCGGTCTGGGCCAGGGCGCGCTGTCGGACCTCATGCTCAACGACGCCAACGGCGCCGAGACCCTCGACTGGGGCGAGATGCTGCTGCGTCCGAGCCTCACGCCGCCCGACTCGTGGGACCGGCCGAACGACCAGCTCGACCTGCCCGACCTCGTGGTCGACGGCGCCGCCGTGGTCGGCAACGGTCAGTACCGGGCGAACCCGGCCATCAAGGCGCAGGTCCGCTACGAGACCCTGCCCGACGCTCCGATCGTGAAGATGACGGTCAAGCTGACCAACACCGGCACGACGGGCTACCAGGGCTACTTCAACTACATGATCGACCCCGACAGCTCGGCCGACAACGGCCGGATCCCCGGGTTCAGCGGCGTCAACCCGGGTCTGAAGACCTCGGGCTGGACCGGGAACTACGTCTACGTCGGTGCTGACGCGGCCACCACGAACGGCCAGGCCGCCCACGGTCTCGCGTGGGCACTGGACACGCCGGCCGCAGTCGGTGCGTACGGCTACGTCGAGGGTCTCTACTACGACGCCTCGATGGTGCCCGGTGCCACCAAGCAGTTCAGCTTCTACCACCTGACCGACTACGCGACCGCCGGTGGCGACCCCACCCGCACCATCGCGAAGTGGGCTGACGAGATCGACCTGCACGACGCGGCCGTCCCGGACGCCGCCCGCGCGACCGGCACGATCACCGCGGGCGGCGCCGCCGTCCCCGGCGCGCGGGTCGCCCTCGAGCAGGCCGGCACGGTGGTCGCGACCACGAGCACCGACGCCCAGGGCAAGTACCTCGCCAAGGCCCCGGCCGGTCAGTACGACCTCCGCGTGTCCAAGCTGGGCTACCAGACGGCCACCGGCACGGTCACCGTGCCGGCGACGGGCAGCGGCGTCGCCGACGTCGCGCTGAACCCGGTCACGGTCGAGGCGAGCTACGGTAAGCAGATCGGCTCGGGTCTGGTCGAGGCGGGCTCCGGCGACGTCATGCTCGAGAACGACAAGCTCTCGATGGCGATCGCCGACGCCTACAACGATTCGCAGCTCTCCGGCGGCACCCGCGGCAAGCCGGTCGACATCGCCGTCCGCGGCATGGCCGACCAGTTCGACTGGATCAACCTGCCCTACGTCTCGGCGACCCAGCCGACCGGCGGTAGCGCGTGGGACATCCGGTCGGTGGCGGCGACCAGCGTCCAGATCGTCCAGGCGACCGGCGACAAGGCCGTCGTCCGGGTATCCGGGCCGGTCAACGGCTTCACGGGGCTGACGGCGACGACGACGTACACGCTGAAGCCAGGCGATGACTTCGCCACGGTCTCGACGGAGTTGAGCAACTCCGGCTCGGCTCCACTCAGCGTGTGGACCGGCGACGCGATGGACCACGACGCGGCCGGCCAGGCCAGTGTCATCCCGGGCACCGGCATCGTGACGCCGGGTGCGACGGCGGCGTACGTCCCGACCAAGCCGTACATCGGCATGACCGGAACCGACCCGCAGGTCTTCGGTCTCGTCTACGGCACGCCGGCCGGCGCCTTCGACGTCTACGCCGCGGGCAACTGGGTGATGAGCAGGTTCAACGTCGACGTGCCGGCGGGCGGCTCCTACACCCTCACCCGCAAGCTCGTCGTCACCCCGGGCACCGACGCGGTGGGCATCCTCGACGGAGTGTCCGCGCCGTAACGCGCACCCACCCCACCACATGGCCGGCCCGGAATCCAACCGGGCCGGCCATGTGCGCGACGGCTCAAAGGTCCTTGATTCAGCCCGTACCGGACACCAGTCCTACGCGGTACGCGAGGACGACCGCCTGGACGCGGTCGCGGAGGTCGAGTTTGGCCAGGATTCGTGAGACGTAGGTTTTCACGGTCTCGGGGGCGATGAACAACGTCGCGGCGATCTCCGCGTTGGACAGGCCGGCGGCGATCTGCCGGAGTACCTCCAGTTCGCGGTGGGTCAGCGCGCGGACGATCTCCTCGCGGGCCGGGCGGGCGGTGTCGGCGGGGCGCAGGCGTCCGGCGAAGTGGCCGATGAGGGTGCGGGTGACGGCGGGGGCCAGCAGTGAGTCGCCGCGGGCGACGGTCCGTATGCCGTTGACGAGTTCCGCGGGGGGCGCGTCCTTGAGCAGGAAGCCGCTGGCCCCGGCCTTGAGGGCTTCGTAGACGTACTCGTCGATGGTGAAGGTGGTGACGACCATTACTTTGGCGGGGGAGAGGATGCCGGGGCCCGCCAGCCGGCGGGTGGCTTCGATGCCGTCGATGATGGGCATGCGGATGTCCATCACGATCACGTCGGGCTTGAGCCGCTGGGCGGCCTCCACCGCTTCGCGGCCGTCGGCGGCCTCTCCGACGACGGCCATGTCGGGCTGGGCGGAGAAGATGGTGTTATACCCGGCGCGTACCAGAGCCTGGTCTTCGCAGATGAGCACGCGGATCGGAAGGCCGGTCACGGCTCGTTCCTGGCGGGGATGCGGGCGTGGACGCGGAATCCTCCCCTGGGGCCCGCGGCGGCGGACAGCTCGCGGCGGCGGCCAGGCCGTACCGGAACCTGGCTTGGTGGGCTCCGGCGGCGTACAGGGACAGGTAGAGCCCGATGCTGGCGAACGTCGGCGGATACGCCAGTGCTTGGTGCGCCGCGAAGGCGGAGCCGACGACTGCAACGCAGGCCGCGGGACGGCGGCTGCGGATGACCAGCGGCACGGACTGGGCCAGGGCCAGCAATACCGCCAGCGCGTCCGGCGGGCGTCGGGGCAAATCGCCGATCTGGGCCGACATGGCCGACATCGTCGGCACGTACGCCAGCAGGGTGACCGCCACCGCGAGCAGGCCGTCCCGCACCGCCAGGTGCTGGGCCCGCCACCAGCCCGGCCACGAGCCGATGGCGCGGATCGCGTACGCGAACACCCGGCAAGCCTAACGGCGGCCACGCCGCACCGGGATCAAGTCGCCGCGCCGATGCGCCAGGACGAGCATCGGCACGGCCAGCAGCACGCTCACGGCGACCGGGATGATCGACGCTTCCAGCCCGAACCCGCCGCCGGTCAGCCACGCCGGGCCGCTCACCTCGGTGGCCAGCAGCCCCGGCGACACGTGCCCGGACACCGGGATGCCCAGCAGCGCCACGGTGGCGTTCCACGCGGAGTGCAGTCCCACGACGAACCAGATGGCGCGCCGCCACAGGAACGCGGCCCCGAGCAGCACACCCGCCTCGACGGCGATCGCCAGCGAACTCCCCACGGTGGCCGCGGGGTTGGCCAGGTGCGCGGCCCCGAACACCAGCGCGGTGACCGCGACGGCGCCCACGCTCCCGCACAGCCGCTCCAGCGCCTGCAACGCCAGGCCACGGAAGATCAGCTCCTCGGTGACCGCCGCCCCCACGGCCGTCGCGGCCACCGTGAACACCACCGACAGGACGTTCCCCGGTGCCCGGCTGAAGGCGTACCCACCGGCGGCTGCGATCAGCAACGCCGAGACCAGCACGAATCCCAGCCCGATGCCGGCACCCGCCAGCGCCTCCCGCCCGGCCCGCCTGCTGGCGATCTCCGGTGTCTGCCGCCCGGCGGCGTACCGCATCACCGCCCAGTACACGGCCAGCGCGGCGCCCGCGCCCACGATGGCGAGCACCGGTCCCGCGTCCGCGGTCACCGCCGACACCGCGCCGACGCCGAGCAGTCCGATCAGCATCCAGGTCAGAGGGAACCGGACGATCCGCCGGATCCGGCCGTCCGGGAGCGCGTGGTGCGGGCTGCCTGCCGTGCTCATGGTGACCTCCGTCGATGCCGGCCGCCCGGTCGCGGCCACCGGAAACGCTATGAGCGCGGCCATTTCGGCGAATCACCAGTGAGTGGACGATTTCGGTAGCTCTCACGGGGGATGCGCGCTGCGACGTCAACCGAGTTGGCGCTCGCCCTGGGCCGCGGCGAGGAGACACCGAGAGTCGGCCTCGAACTGGCCACCACCCTCACGGTCCGGGAGAGCACAGCCCGATTGACGGGTCAGTGACCTGAGGTTGCCGCCGGTCAGGGCGAATACCGCGTTGGCGACGTGCTCGGGCAGCACTTCCCGCTTGAGGAGGGTGCGCTGGGCGTAGAACTCGCCGAGCGGCGCATGTGCGAAAAAACGTTTTAAGGACTGCGCCTGGAGGGCCGTAGATGTAACGCGCTGGAAAACGTCAAGCCCGTGGCTGTGACCGAATTTGGGGCTTGACACGTTTTAATCTGGCGGCCAAAGTGTGGCGAGCGTTACACCTCAACTCAGCCCTGCGAGGTCATCCATGCCACGATCGCAACCCGGCCCTCGTGACCGGGCGGTCGGCATCAAGCAGGTCGCCCAGCACGCGGGGGTCTCTCCCGGGACCGTGTCGAACGTGCTGAACAGGCCGGAGCGGGTCGCGGCCGCGACTCTTGCCCGGGTCCAGCAAGTGATCAAAGAGCTGGGTTTCGTCCGGAACGGGTCGGCGGCCAGCCTGCGTTTCGGACACGGCCGGACCATCGGCCTGATGATGCTCGACCTGGGCAACCCCTTCTTCACCGAGATGGCGCGCGGCGTCGAGGACCTCATGAGCGAACGCGAGTACGGCGTGATGCTCTGCGGCTCGGCCAGCCAGGAACATCGCGAGGAGCGCAACATGCGCATGCTCGCCGAACAGCAGGTCCGCGGAGTCCTGGTCACCCCGGTGAGCGACCGGCGCGACAGCCTGGCCCTGCTGCGCGAGCGCAACATCCCGACCGTCATGCTCGACCACGCCGCCACCCGCGCCGACCAGTGCTCGGTCACCGTCGACGACGTGACCGGCGGCCACGTGGCCGTCTCGCACCTGCTGGAGCGCGGGGCCCGCGACATCGTCTTCGTCGGCGGCCCCCTCACCACCCGGCAGAACGCCGACCGGCGGGCCGGCGCGCTCCGTGCCCTGGCCGAGGCGGGACACGGCGCCCTCCGCGAGTTGATCGTGGAGGAGATGACCTCCCGCGCCGGCGACGAGGCCGCCGGACACCTGCTCGCCGAACTCCCCGACGGGATCTTCTGCGCCAACGACCTGCTCGCGATGGGCGTGCTGCGGGTGCTGCTCCAGCAGGGCGTCCGGGTCCCGGGGCGGGTCCTGCTCATCGGTTACGACGACATCGAGTACGCCCGCGCCTCGGCGATCCCGCTGACCTCGATCCGCCAGCCTCCCTACACGCTGGGCCGGATCGCCGCCGAGCTCCTGCTCGACGAGTGCGACCATCCCACCTCCCACGTCCACCAGCAGATCATGTTCCAGCCCGAACTGATCGTCCGGGAGTCCACGAGCCGATGACCGCCACGATCGCCGCCATCGACCTCGGCGCCTCCAGCGGCCGCGTCATCACCGCCCGGGTGGGGGACCAACGGCTGGAGCTCACCGAGGTGCACCGGTTCCCCAACCGGTCGGTCCGCCTGAACGCCCGTGCCCTGGGTCTGATGTCCAGCCTCTCGTCCCCGCGAGCACTCATCGCCGAGACCCAGCCGCTGCGCCACTACGAACCCACTGGATCCCCCGCGGTCTGGACGGACGCCGCCACCCGTCTCAGAACGCTGACCCCGGCCTGAATCCTGGCGGACGAAGACATCGCCTATTCGATTCTCCAATTGCGGATCGAATGGGCTTTCGCCATGTCCAGATATATCTGAATTTGTTTCGAGAATTCGGTCTTGACGGCACCGAATGAAACGAATAGGTTAATTAAAGAAGGCGTTAAAACGTTTTAATCACTATGAAGGGAACAGCGGGTGTATCGGCACGGGTCTGGACGGCTCTGGTCGTCCGGCCGATGACGCCCAGGTCGGGGATCGACCCATCGAAAGCCGGGTCCATCCGGTCCCGCTTTCACGTTTTCGATCTCAGCAACGGAACATCTGCACGCTGGCGTTGAACGGCCGGAACCGATGTTTCCCGCACTGAAAAATGAAAGGAGCAGACGATGCCAGTGAACAAACCTCCGCGACGCGCCATAATCGCGATGGGATTGGTTCTCGCCATGGTCGTGCCGTTCACCGCGACCGAGGCCAACGCGGTCGCCGTGGGGCAGCCGGGCAACGTCGAGGTCAAACGCCTCAGCGTGAACGGGCGCGATGACTCGCCCCTCGGTCTGGACGACTTACGGCCTGTCCTGAGCTGGCAGGCCGCCGAGACCGGTCAGGCTCGCTCGCACCCCTGCTACCAGCCCGGCGCGGTGATCGCCTGCCCAGCCGACAAGCAGACGGCCTACGAGGTGCAGGCGGCCGAGTCCGAGGCGAAACTGGCGGCCGGTGACCTGATCTGGACGACAGGCCGCGTCGCGAGCTCCGACCAGCGGGTGATCTTCGGCGGGGCGCTGCGATCCCGGCAGACGGTCCTCTGGAGGGTGCGGGTCTGGGACGCCGACGAGCAGGAGTCCGCGTGGTCGGCCCCCACGAAATGGACGGTCGGCCTGCTGGAGCAGAGCGATTGGGGCCAGGCGCGCTGGATCGACTACCCCGACCGGACCGAGAACCAGCCGCTGCCCATCTTCGCCCGCCAGTTCACGGTCCCGGGCGGCAAGAGGATCGCCGACGCGCGGCTCTACCTGTCGGGCGTCGGCCTGCATCACACCACGATCAACCGCGATGAACTGACCGACGAGGTCCTCGCTCCGGGGAACTCCAACTACCAGCTCTCCAGCGAGTACCGCACCTACGACATCAAGCACGCCCTGCGGGCCGGTGCCAACACCATCGGCGTGGAGATCGGCAACGGCCCCGCCTACGTGCGCCGCAGCGTGACCAACCCCGCCGTCGGCCGGACCTCGCCCTACTCCTGGTGGCAGAGCCAGCCCAAGGGCAACGGGACGCTGGCCGTCGCCGCCGCGGCCGGCGCGAGCACCATCAAGCTCGACAGCGTCTCCAACTACCACGTCGGCGGCACGATCAACGTCGACACCGGCCAGGGCGGCGACCGGCTCGAATCCCGTGTGATCACCCAGATCGGCACCGCGGGCGCCGCCGGGACCGGCATCAGCTTCGATCCGCCGCTGTCGGCCGCCCACGCCGCCGGAGCCAGGGTCACCGGCTCGGGCAACAACATCGCGGCCAGCGACGCCTCCGCCGGAGCCGCCGTGACGCCGCGGCTCATCGGCCGCATCGAGATCTCCTACGAGGACGGCACCTCCGACACCATCATCACCGACCGATCCTGGCGCACCGCCCTCGGCCCGCTGGTCACCGACGCCTGGTACTCCGGCGCGGACTACGACGCCCGCCGCGAGCAGGTCGGCTGGGACAAGCCCGGCTCGAACCTGACCGCGGCCGCCAAGCGCCGCGACGGCTCCCTCACCGGATGGGTCAGCGCGGGCATAGCTCCGCCGCCGAACCTGGCGACCAAACTGGTGGCCCGGACCGCCGAGCCGATCAGGGAGCAGGAGCGCTTCCGGCCGATTTCGGCGACCAACCCGGCCCCCGGCACGTGGGTCTTCGACTTCGGCCAGAACATCGTCGGCTGGCCCAAGCTGAACCTGGGCCAGGTGCCCGCGGGCACGACCGTCCGCATGTCCCCGGCCGAGTCCCTGAACGCCAACGGCACCGTCAATCAGGCCTCTCTCATGGGCGGCGGCGGAGGCCGCGGCACCAACCTCTTCAACACCTACACCGCCTACGGCAACGCCGGCGGCGAGACCTGGAACCCGCAGTTCAACTACTTCGGCATGCAGTGGGTTCAGGTCACCGGCCTGCCGGAGGGTTACACGCCGACCGCCGACCTCATCACGGGCATCCGCCTGCAGGCGGACATCCCGGTCGCCAGCGCGTTCACCAGCTCCAACGCGCGCGTCAACCGCATCCACACGATGGCGCGCTACTCCTTCGCGGCCAACATCATGTCGGTCTTCACCGACTGCCCCGGCCGCGAGAAGCTGTCCTACCCGGCCGACTACACGATGCCGATGGGCTCCATCCACCGCGACTACGAGCTCGACGCCTTCATGCGCACCACGGCGCGGCACCTCGTCGAGGGCCAGTCCCTCGCCGACACCTCCATGGCGGGCAACGTGGCGCTGAAGACCCCGGTCTACGACTGGGGCTACACCGGCCAGTTCGGCGACGAGATCAACTGGGGCAACGCGATCATCCTGGTCCCGGCCATGTTGTACGAGCTGTACGGCGACACCCGCACCATGGCCCAGTACTACGACCAGATGGTGAAGTTCGTCGACTACATCCAGCGTCAGAAGGTCGGCACCGGCGCGGACGCGCACATCGTGAACGCCGCCCTGTCGGACTGGGTCTCCGCCGAGCCGACCTCCGGCCGGATCACCGGAACCTGGGGCTACTACATCATGATCACCAAAATGGCGGAGATGGCCCGGCTCACCGGCCACACCGCGGACGCGGCGGAGTACGGCCAGCTCGCCACCCAGATCAAGGACGCGTTCAACCGGGCGTTCTTCAACGACGCCCTCGGCCGCTACACCGCCAACGGCAACGCCGGCACGACCGGTGCCTCCCAGGCCGCCCAGGCGCTCGCGCTCGACGCCGGACTGGTCCCGGCCGACAAGCGGGAGGGCGTCCTGAACGCGCTCGTCGAGCTCATCTACGCCTTCCACCCCAACGGCGACGGCCCGCACTTCAGCGGCGGCACCATCGGCATGGCCCCGACGGTCCGCGCGCTGATGGACGGCAACCGCGACGACGTGCTCTGGGACCTGCTCCAGGAGGACGACCAGCCGAGCTACGGCTTCTTCATGGCCTCCACCCCGGCCAACCCGGGCGGCATGACGACCATAGGTGAGCGCTGGAACCGGGGCGACTCCAAGAATCACATGATCCTCGCGCAGATCGAGGAGTGGTTCCACGCCGGTCTGGCCGGCATCCGTTCGGCACCCGGTTCGATCGCCTACGACAAGCTGGTCATCCAGCCCACGGTCGTGGGCGACCTGACCAGCGCCGAGAGCAGCTACTCGACCCCGCAGGGGGTCGTCAAGAGCGGCTGGACCAAGGAGGGCGGCCGGTTCAAGCTGAAGGTCACCGTTCCGCCGAACACCATGGCGGAGGTCCGGGTCCCCAAGACCGACCAGCAGACGATCATCGCTCCGGCGCGGGCGAGCTTCGTCCGGGCTGAGGGCGGCTACTCCGTCTACTCGGTCCCGTCGGGCCAGGATTACGTCTTCGTCACGCAGTAAATGACACGCCGTAAATGAAGAGCATGGGTGCCACCCGGAAGGGCGGCACCCATGCCGACGTCTGGAGAGGTCAGGCGGGAGGAGGAGCGGTGGAGCGGCGGGTGATGAGTTTGGGCGCGACCGAGAAACGCGCGGCCGACACGCGGCCCTCGATGCGCTCCAGCAGCAGCCTGCCCGCCATCCGGCCCATCGAGAAGCCGTCCTGGTCGACGCTGGTCAGCGCGATGATGGGCAGGGCGGCCAGCAGGGTGTTGTCGTATCCGGCGATCGAGACGTCCTGCGGGACCGAGAGGCCCGCCTCGTGCACCGCCGCCAGGGCGCCGATCGCGGCCTGGTCGGCGCCGGCGAAGATGGCGGTGGGACGGGGCGAGCGGGCCAGCAGTTCGCGGGCGCCGTCATAGCCGCCCTGCTCGTTGTAGAACGTGGTCGCGATGGCGATCTCGTCGCCAAGGCCGTGCTCGCGCATGATCCGTTTGTAGGTCTCGGCTCTGATGATGTGCAGCAGGTCGGCGGGCTGCGCGAGGCTGTTGTCCTGGTGGGTGATGTGGGCGATCCGGCGGTGGCCGAGCTCGATCAGGTGTCTGACGACCAGTTCGGCGCCCGCCTCGTCGTCGTCGTACACCGAGTCGTACAGGGTCGACCTTTCGTGGCGGGCCAGAACGACGAACGGCCGTTCTTTCGCCACTTCCTCCATTCGGTTCTTGGAGGCGAGCGGAGCCACATTGATGATGCCGTCCACCTGGCGGTCCAGTAGCGCGTCGACAGCCTGCCTTTCGGCCTTTCTGGTGTCCCCGCCCTGAACCATGATGGCCTGATATCCGGTGTTCTCCAGTTGCCCGGAAAGGCCGTCGAGAATGTCGGCGAAAAACAGGTTGCGGATATGCGGAAGCACCAGGCCGATCGTGAACGTGCGCCCGCGCATTCCCCGGGCGGCGGCTTGCGGCCGGTAACCCAGTTCCGCGATGGACGCCTGGATCCGGCTCTTGGTGACCGCGCTGACGCCCGTGGCGTTGCGTATCACTTTCGACACCGCGGTGGTGGACACCTGGGCGTGGCTGGCCACATCGGCGATCGTCACCCGCCGCCGAGGGTTACGCGTGGCCATCGAATTTCCTCCCGAGGGTGTTCCGTCGATTGTACGAGTGCACGCGGCGGTGCTTTCCGCTGTTTATCCGATCACGAGCCGGATGTCGTTCCGGCCAGCAGCCGGGCGCGGGTCTCCAGGTCATCGATCATCGTCGAGGCACTCCAGATGCGCGCGAAGGAACCGGACGGTGGACTGGTGCAGCCGGTGGCGGTGGGGCACGGTGGACCAGCCGTGGTCGGCGTCGCCGATGATCACCAGCTGGGCGTTGCCGTCGTAGTGGTCGATGTAGCGCCGGGCGTATTCGATGGGGGCGATGGTGTCGCGGTCGCCGTGGATGATGAGCACCGGCCCGGTGTAGGCCGCGGACCGGCCGTAGACGTCGAAGTTGGTGATGTCCTCGACTAGGGCGGCGCTCATCCGGTGGCCATCGGCGTCGAAGTAGCCCTTGTCGGCCAGTTCGCTGGCGATGTGACGGCCCTTCAGCCGGCCGGCGCCGACCTCGAAGGGCGCCACGGCGGCCGGAGACCACAGGCACAGCGCCCGGACGCCCGGCTCCTCGGCGGCGGCGACCCCGGCGACCACCGCGCCCATGCTCATGCCGACCAGCGCGATCCGGCCGGGGTCGGCGAAGTCGAGCTCGCGCACGGCCCGCAGGACCGCCCGGGTCTCTGCGATCTCCCTGGTGATGGTGACGTCGAAGAAGTCGCCGTCGCTCTCGCCATGCCCGGACAGGTCGAACCGGACCGACCCGATGCCGTTCTCCTCCAGCAGCCTGGCCATCGAGACGAACGAGCCGTTCTCCATGCGGTTGTTGGAGAAGCCGTGTACGAAGATCACCACGGGTCCTCGTTCGACCGGGGTGTGCAGGGCGGCGCGGAGGGTCAGGCCGTCGTGGTGGAAGTCGTGGTAGCGCATCACGCCTCCAGGCGGAATACGTGCCGGCCGGAGCCGACCTCGATGGGATGGTCCGGGTCAGCCGGCGGATGGACCGTCGCCGTGGTGTTGGGCGGCACCACGACCGTGATCGTCAGCCGCGCTTCGGTGCGCTCCCAGCTCGCCTCGGCCGTGCCATAGGGGGTCTCGTGCCGGGCCCGGGCGTGGGTGAGGCCGCCGCCGGGGCGGGGACGCACGGTCAGGCGGCGGTAGCCGGGCTCAGCCGGGGCCAGGCCCGCGATCGTGCGGTGCATCCAGTCGGCCACCGCGCCCAAAGCGTAGTGGTTGAAGGAGGTCATCTCGCCGGGGTTGATCGTGCCGTCGGGCAGCATGCTGTCCCAGCGTTCCCAGATGGTGGTGGCGCCCATGGTGACCGCGTACAACCAGGACGGGCACTCGGTCTGCAGCAGCAGCCGGTAGGCATCCTCGATCGCGCCCGCGTCGGTGAGGGCGTCGCAGATCAGCGGGGTGCCGACGAATCCGGTGCCGATGCGGTGGCCGTTGGCCCGGACCAGCTCGGCCAGGCGCCGCCCGGCGTGTGCCCTGCGCTGGTCGCCGTCGAGCAGGCCGAAGCGCAGGGTCAGGGCGTAGGCGGTCTGCGAGTCGCTGGTGACCTTGCCCTCGGTGGTGGCGTAGGCCGAGTCGAACGCGGCCACCACCCGGTCGGCCAGCGCGTGGTAGCGATCCGCGTCCTCGGCGCGGCCGAGCGATGCCGCGCTCGCGGCGACCAGCCGGGCCGAGTACGCCAGGTACGCGGTGGCGACCAGCCCCGGGTCGGTCTGCGCCTCGAAGGGCCGTTCGGGAGGAGCGGTCGGGTCGAGCCAGTCCCCGAGCTGCGGGCCGGTGTCCCACAGGTGGGAGTCCCCCGCCAGAGCGGCGATCTGGTCCACCCAGGCGGTCATGCTCGGATACTGCGCGCGCAGTAGCTCCAGGTCGCCGGTGCGTCGGTGCAGGGTCCACGGCACCACGACCGCGGCGTCGCCCCAGGCGGCCGTCGGCGGCACGTCGACGAACGGTTCGAGCGCGATCCAGGGCACGAACACCGGCACGGTGCCGAACTCGGCCTGCTCGGCCGCGAGGTCGGCCAGCCAGGAGGCGAGGGGCCCGGCGCAGTCGTACAGGAAGGCGGCGGTGGGGGCGAAGACCTGGATGTCTCCGGTCCAGCCGAGCCGCTCGTCTCGCTGGGGGCAGTCCGTGGGCAGGTCGACGAAATTGCCGCGCATGCTCCAGACGACGTTCTCGTGCAGCCGGTTGAGTCGCGGATCGGAGCAGGTGAAGTCGCCGGTGCGGCGCATGTCGGTGTGGCAGACCACCGCGAGGACGTCGCCGCTGTTCAGCTCGCCGGGCCAGCCGTCGAGCTGGGCGTAGCGGAACCCGTGCACGGTGAAACGCGGCTCCCACTCCTCGGGACCGTCGCCTTTGAGCGTGTAGGTGTCGTGCGCGGCCGCCATGCGAAGCGGGCGCAGCGCCAGCGCGCCGTGCTCGTCGAGAACCTCGGCGTGGCGGAAGGAGACGGTCTGCCCTGCCGGGCCTTGGACGCGGATGCGCAGGCGACCGGCGATGTTCTGGCCGAAGTCGAGGATGGTCTCCCCGTCGGGTCCGGTCAGGGTCGCCACCGGGGTGAGCGTCTCCACCCGGCGCACGGGCGGGCCGGTGGGGGCGACCAGCAGGGCCGGGTCGTGGGGCAGCAGGTCGGCCGGTCGCCAGGCGGAGTCGTCGAAGCCGGGGGTGGACCAGCCGAGGGGGAGCAGGCGGGCGTCGTGGGCCTCGCCGTCGTAGAGACTCGCCGAGGTGACCGGGCCTGGGGCGCAGCGCCAGTCGCCGTCGGAGGCGACGGTCTCGGTGGTGCCGTCGGTGTAGGTGATCTCCAGTTGGGCGATCAGCGCGGTGCGGTCGCCGTAGAGGCCCGACCGGCCTCCGCGGAAGCCGATGCGGCCCCGGTACCAGCCGTCGGCCACCATCGCGCCGATCGTGTTGGCGCCCTCGCGCAGCAGGTCGGTGACGTCGTGGGTGCGGTAGCGCAGCCGGTGGTGGTAGCTGGTCCAGCCGGGGGCCAGCACGTCCTCACCCACGCTCGTGCCGTTCAGTTCGAGGTCGTAGAGGCCGTGGGCGGTGACGTACAGACGGGCGGCGGCGACCCGGGCTCGTGCGGTGAAGTCGCGGCGCAGCAGCGGAGCCCCGTCGAGCAGGTCCCGGACTGGCGCGGTGGCCCCGGCCCGCCAATCGGCCGAGTGAAGTAGCCCGGTTTCCACCCAGGACCAGGGGCTCCAGTCGCTGACCGAACCGTCCTGTCCATGGACGCGGACCCGCACGCTCCGGCGTTCACGCGAACGCAGCACCTCGCCCGGCCAGGGCACCAGCACCGACTCTCCGGACTCCACGCGGGTGGCGCCGCCGTCGTTGAGTTCGATCTCGTACGCCTGCTGCAGCCATCCCGGACGGTCGGTGCCCACCAGCCAGGACAGGCGAGGAGCGGCTTCGCCGATGCCGAGGGGATCACGGTGGTGTTCGAAGGTGACCGGTTCGACGTTCAGAAAGGTCATGTCATCCCTTGATGGCGCCGGCCGTCATGCCGGCGACGATCTTGCGGTTGAAGAAGACGAAGGCCAGCAGCGGCGGGATCGTGATGAGCACGATGTCCATGAACAGCAGGTTCCACTGCGTGCTGTACTGGCTCTGGAAGTTGTAGAGGGTGACCTGCACGGTCGCGTTCTTGTCGCCCGGCAGGAAGTAGAGCGGGTTGACGAAGTCGTTGAAAATGGCCACTGAGCTGGTCAGGATCACCGTGATCGTGACCGGTCGCAGCAGCGGGAAGATCACCTTGAAGAACAGCGACAGCCCGCCGCATCCGTCGATCATGGCCGCCTGGTCCAGTTCCCTGGGGATGGCGGCGATGAAGGCCCGGAACAGCAGCACCGCGTACGCCAGCCCGAAGGCCACTTCGATCAGCACCAGTCCTGGCAGGGTCTTGAACAGCCCGATGGCCTGCAGCAGCCAGATCGTCGGCACGATCGCAGGCGGGATGATCAGTCCGGCCAGCACCAGGAAGTTCGCCACCGCGCCGATGCGCCCGGCCCGGCGTTGCAGCACGAAGGCCGCCATCGCCGCGCCGATCACGATGAGGGCGACCGAGGCGACCGTGACGATCGTGCTGTTGAGGTAGGCCCGCAACAGGATGTAGTCGCGGGCCTGCACGACCTCGACGAAGTTCTGCACGATCGGCCAGTTCGCCGGCCAGGCGAAATCCAGGTCCGCCGACTGCACGTCGTCCTTGACGGCCGTCAGCAGCATGAACGAGAACGGCACCAGGAAGATCACGGTGGCCAGGAGCAGCGCCAGGCCCTCGGCCCCCGCGCATTTGACGGATCTCATAGGGCGACCTGCCGCTTGCCGAGGAAGTAATTGAGTGGAACCACTAGCGCGGTCACGATGACGAACAGCAGCACGTTGCCCGCCGTGGACAAGCCGAAGAACCCGGCCTGGTACTGCTTGTAGATGATCGAGGCGATGACGTCGCTGGTGAAGCCGGGGCCGCCGCGGGTCATCGTCCAGATCAGGTCGAAGGACCGCAGCCCGCCGATGAACGACAAAATGATCACCGAGTAGGTGGCGGGCCAGCTCAGCGGCAGCGTGACATGGCGGAAGCGATGCCAGGCCGTACCCCCGTCGACGGCGACCGCCTGGTAGTAGTCCTGCGGGATCGACAGGATGCCGGCGATGTAGATGACGGTGGCCAGCCCGACGCCCTTCCAGACGTCGACCAAAGCGACCGACAGCAACGCGGTCGTGGCCTCGCCCAGCCAGTCAGGGCCGGAGCTGCCGACCAAGGCCAGGGCCTTGTTGACCAGTCCGGTGTCCGGGCGCAGCAGCGCGCTGAAGGTGATGCCGACCGCGACCGTGGAGACCAGCACGGGGAAGAACACCACCGACCGCAGGAAGCCCCGCAGCCGCAGTCTGCTGGTGAGCAGGACCCCGAGCGCCATCCCGAGCACGACCTTCAGCCCGCTGGTGATCACGGCGTAGCTGAGGGTGTTCTGGAAACCGATGCTGAGGTTCTGCTCGGCCAGGAAGTCGCGGAAGTTGTCCAAACCGACGAAGGTGCTGTCGAACAGGGTCCAGCGGGTCAGCGCGAAATAGAACGCCATCACCGTCGGCACCAGGAAGATCACCAGGTAGACGACAGCGGCCGGGAGGTAGAGCGCGTACGGGTAGGCCGAGCGCATCTTGCCCGCCGCCCGGGCATGACGGTGCAGCACGGCCGGGCCGGGCCCCGTGCGAGGCCCGGCGTCTTTGATCACCACCCCGCGAGGCCCAACTGCTTGGCCTGCTTCTCCACGTCCTTGTCGTACTGGGCGGCCCCTTCAGCCGGCGGCGTCAGCCCCGAACCGACCGCGACGGTGATCTGCTCCAGCGCTGGGCCCTTGATCGGCGACAGGAACTCCAGCGCCGGCGCGGTAGTTCCTTGGTCGATGTACACCTGGAGATCCTTGGCGACCTGGAGGGCGTCCTCGGGCAGTTTGGAACCCTTGACCCGGTAAGGGCCAGACGGGCGGACCGCTGCGGTGACCGCGTCGGCCCCGGCCGGGGAGGCGACGAATGCCAGGAACCGCTTGGCCGCGTCCAAGTGCTCGGTGGTCTTCGCGATGTAGATCGCCGCGGGTTCCCAGACGGTGGCGCCGTTCTTGGCCGGGTCGTCACCCGGGATGCCGAAGAAGCCGACATCGGTGGCGGTCTGCGGGTAGTTGGCCAGCAGCGGCGGCAGCAGGCCACTGAGCATCGGGTAATGGGCGCCGCTGCCCTCGACGAGCATCTTCAGGCCCTGGTCCAGGGTGGCCGAACCAAAGCCCTTGTTGGCATACCCCTTGGCGTGGACGTCGGCCAGGTGCTGGAAGCCGCCGATCGCCGCCGGAGTTCCGGCGAACTTGGCCTTACCCGCGGTGTAGTCGGCTGCGAACGTCGGCACCGCGGCCTGCACGTTGTAGTAGTCGGCCAGGACGAAGATCTGCGAGGTCCAGGTGTCCTTGAACGTGGTGATCACCGGGGTGATGTTCGCGGCCTTGATCTTGTCGTTGTTGGCCATGAACTCCGCCCACGTCTTGGGCACCTGCAGGCCGAGCCGCTCGTAGACCTTGCGGTTGTAGAGGATGCCGCCACCGGTCAGCGTGGTCGCCGGAACGCCGAAGACTTTGCCGCCCTGGGTGACGACCGGCAGGTAGTCGGGCTGGACGTTGGCCAGGACAGGATCACCGGTCAGGTCGACCAGCGTCTGCGTGGGGTTCAGGGCCTGCAGCAGCGAACCGGAGTTGTACCAGAAGACGTCGCTCATCTCGCCGGTGGACAGGCGGGTCTTGATGATGTTGTCGCCTTCGCTGCCACCGGGCTGGTTCTCGATGTCGATCTTGATGCTCGGGTTGGCCTTCATGAAGGCGTCGGCCAGCGCTTTCGAGGTGTCGACCGTGGATTGGTCAGTACCCGTCAGGAAGGAGAGGGTGACGGGACCGGCACCGGCCTGTTCGCCGCCGCCGCTCGCGCCGCAGGAGCTCAGGGCCGCTATCGCCAGAACGGCGACCGCCGTCGTGAGCGGGCGGAGTGAGGTTTTCATGGGGCCCCTCCAGGGGGATTGAATCGTTTTAAGCGGCTCCCCGATGCGGTTAACGTAGGCGTTACAAACTAGGGCGTCAAGAGACAATTAGGTAACGGTACCCACTGATTTGCCAGGTCAGCAGGCTAAGAATGGCTATTTAGCGATACCGATGCTGCTTCGAACAGGAGTAATGCCGAACCACTTCGAGCGCCACGGGTTCTGGATGATGTCGCCGGGCGGGCGCAACCTGGTCCACGCCGATGGAACCCCGGCGATCCTCGTCGCCGACACCGCGTGGGGGCTGCCCTGGCGGGCCACCGAGGAGCAGGTGCGCGTCTACGCGGCCGACCGCAGATCCCGGCCGGCGGTGCCGAGGTCCACACCTGGGAGCACTGCGGCGCCCTCCGGCCCATGCGCGAGGACGGGCTGCCGATGGCCTACCAGGTCACCGACCCCCGTACCGGAGCAGTCCTCGCCACCGGTCGCAGGTCACCGGGCGAACCCATCGAGGACGACCGGCACATTGCCCGGGTCGTCATCTTCCACGAGGACGAACCCATCTCTCAGCAGACGCACGTTCACCTCCCACCGGATCGCTCCTATCGAAGGAGAAGCACGATAACGACTGTCCGCTGCATCAACCCCCGTATCAGGTGCGCTCAATGCGCGGGTACGGGTGGTCGGTGTTCTGGGGCTGATCAGTGTGCTCGAAGGCGGCGGCCCAGGAGGCGAGCAGGCGTAGCGCGTCTTCGGAGGAGGAGCCTGGTTCGGCGGGAGCAGTTCTTCCGGCTGGACCGCGCAGCACTGAACGCGCTGGCGGATAAGCGCCCCCCGCCACCAAGCTGGGATGGGCGGTGCAGTGGGGCACGGTGCGGATGCTCGGGGTGTTCCTGACTGAGAGCCCGCTGGCGGTACCGCCCGGCGCGGTCGCTTTCGTGGCCGAGCAACTGGGCCTGGATCCGGCCTGCTCGGCCGACTACGGTCGGCGTCAGCAGACGGTGTACGAGCATGCCTGGGAGATCCCTTCCACGGCGATGCCTCCGCGCAAACCTGAACGCCTACGGCCAAACCTCAGGCTGCATACTGCACCTCTTCGGGTCGTTCCGGCGGTGTTTGGCGTTCGCGCTGGTCAGGTCTTGTTGGGGCGGCGGCTGGCCTTCGGGCGGTCCGGCGGGTTGTCGGGGTCGGGTGGGTCGTAGAGGAACTCTCCCTTGTCGTTATAGCGGGTGCCACCGACAATCCCGGCTCGCCGCCAAGCTTTGATCGTTTTGGGGTGGACG
>NZ_JBDPLV010000053.1:0-85854 GCF_039871605.1 Acrocarpospora sp. B8E8
GGCGGAGCCCGGACAGGACAAAGGGGTGGGTGGGTGGGAGAAACACCGCAACCAATGTCGGGGTTCTTGTGGTGACGTGTTCTGGTGGGGATGCCGCGACGGCTGCCGACGAAGCGGAGCGTCTGGGGGTTTGGTTGCCGCAGTTGGGGGCGGCGACTGTGGCGGCACTCGGGGAAGTGTTGCCATCCACGGCGACGGCGGGGAATCCGTTGGACTACACGGCGGTGATTTTCGGGGAGACCGAACGGACGGCCGATCTCATCACGGTCGGCGCACGGGATGATGCCATCGGCCCCGTTCTGGTCTACTACGACCGTCCTGCCAGGATGACCGAGGACGCGGCGGAGAGCTGGGACGGTGCGCTGGATGGCGTGATCCTGGCCGCCTCCCGATTGGATCAGCCGGTTATCGTCGCCTCGACGCTGCCCGAACTGATGCCCGAAGAGACCGCCGAACGACTGGCCGAGCATGGCATCGTCGCCGTGGCCGGGCTCAGTGAAGGCATCCTGTGCGCGGGCGCGCTCACCGTGCCACCCCCGGACGCGGCGCGGCTCCGCTCCATCGCGGCCACCATGAGCACCGTCAGGCCGAAACCCACAGCGACGGTAAGCAGCGGTCCAACCTCGGCTGCCGGAAATAGTGGCGGCGTTCTCGAAAGGCCGGCTCGGACGCATAAGGGTTCAGGCGAATCTTCGGGCCATTCAGGGCGGGCGGGCGATTCAAGCGAAACTTCCGACCACTCGGGATGGACGGGCGATTCAAGCGAAGCCTCCGACCACTCGGGATGGACGGGCGATTCAAGCGAAGCCTCCAGCCATTCAGGATGGGTGGCTGAGCATGAGGCGAAGGAGATGCTTGTCGGGCGGGGGTTGGCTGTTCCTCGTGGGCGGGTGGTGCGGGATGTGGATGACGCCATGAGGGTTGCCGGTGAGTTGGGCGGGCCGGTGGCGCTGAAGGTCAGTTCGCCATTTATCCAGCACAAGTCGGATATTTCGGCGCTTGTGTTGGGGGTGGAGGGGGACGCGGTCCGGGAGGCGTACGGGAGGGTTGACGGGCTGGGCGGGGTCGTACTCGTCGAGGAGATGGTGCCGCCGGGTGTTGAGGTTTTGATCGCGGTGCGGCGGGATGGGGTCGTGCCCGTGCTGGTGGTGGCTCTCGGCGGGGTATGGGTGGAGATCTTTGATGATGTGGTGCTGATACCGCTTCCCGCCGACGCGGATCGGGTGGAGCAAGCGGTGCGCCGGTTACGGGCGGCTCCCCTGCTGGTCGGCGGCAGGGGACGTCCCGCGGGCGACATCCGGGCCCTGGCCGAGGTCGCGGCGACGGTCGGCGCGATGGCGCTGGAGGAAGGATTGGACCTCGTCGAACTCAACCCCGTCTTCGTCCACCCCGACGGCGTGATCGTGGTCGACGCCGTCATCCGCCGCGGAACCTAACCCGCCGCACCGGTGTAAGCAGGACATGAGACGACGCGATTTCCTGGGCATCTGCGGCGGAGTCGCCCTGATCGGAGCCTGCGGAGCCCCCGAAGCCCCGCGCACGACCACCACACCCGGCCACCTGCTCTACGCGGACACGAAATCCGGCCTGTCCGTGATCAACACCGGCACCGGCCTGTCCCTCGCGGCGGCCACCCTCGCCGACACGAGATGGAACCACCTCTACACCCTCTCCGGCCGCCGGCTGCTCACCCTGGACAGCGCGACCGGCCGCGAACTGGCCAGAACAACGCCACCCGAGGCCAAAGTCGTCAGAACCGTCTCGAACTCGGGCCGCCGCGTCGTCCTCGCCGACCCGCCCCCGCCAAACCCCTACGGCGCACCCGGCCGGACCCAGACCCGCCTGGTCATCGCCGACCCCACCGGCGAATGGCCCGCGAAGACGTACACGCTGAAAGGCAACTACGAACCCGACGCCTTCTCCAACGACGACGGCTTCCTGTTCGTCGTCGACTACCTCCCGGCGGACGCGCCCGAGGGTTACCGCGTCCGCATGCTCAACCTGAGCGACGGCTCCGTCAGCCCGGTCCTCACCCGGACGAAACAGGTCGTCCCCGCAGGCGCGGAGGAGATCATGCGCGGCGACGGCCGCCTGGGCGTCCCGTCCCCGCTCGGCGACCGCCTCTACACGCTCTACACCCACCAGCCCGACCACCTGCACACCCGCGACCTGGTCGCGGGCCGCTCCACCGGCGTACACGCCTTCGTGCACGTACTCAGCCTGACCGAGCACTGGGCCTACTGCCTGGACCTCCCGGAGCCCTTCGGCCACGGCCCGGCGGAGGGCCACGCCATCACGGTCTCCGACTCAGCCGTGTACGTCTTCGACACGGCGAGCGGCCGGGCCGTCCGCGCCGAAACCCCCGACCTGATGAACATCACCGAACAAACCATCCCCAAGTCCACCGGCCCGGCTTTCGCCGTGGCGGCCTCCGACGCCGTCCACCTGGCCGCCGGCGAAGAACTCTTCACCGTCGACCGCGACACCCTGTCCGTACGCCGTGCGGGCCCCACCCCCGGCACCCCGCGCGGCCTCGCCCTGGGCCCGGCGGGCACCCTCTGGATGGGCATACCCGACGCAGCCGTCCACCTCGACGCCAAAACCGGCCGTGAACTGGCCCGCGTCACCATCCCCGGCCTGATCACCCTCCGCCACGCACAACCGGCTGTCTAGCCAGGCGAATCGTGGCCCGAGTGCCACCACCCGGCGGCGAGGTCAACACCACCTCGCCGCCCGCGTCCTTAACCGCCTGCGCCACGATCGCGAGCCCAAGCCCCGACCCCGGCAGGCTCCGCGCGGACGGCGACCGCCAGAACCGATCGAACACATGCGGAAGCTCATCAGCCGGAATCCCAGGCCCCTCATCGACCACGGTCAACTCCCCGTCGCGCAACCGGACGGTCACCGTCCCTCCAGGCGGGCTGAACTTCACCGCGTTGTCGAGCACGTTCACCGCCGCCCGCGCGAGCCCCCGCGCGTCCCCGTGCACCCGCCACGGCCGCAGATCCACCTCGAACCGCAGCCCAGGCCCACGCCGCCGCGCCCGCTCCACCGCCGCCGCGACCACCTCATGGAACTCCACATCCGTGGAAAGCTCCCCCGTCTCAGCATTCCTGGACAACTCAAGCAGATCGCCGATCAGGCTGGACATCTCCTCGAACTGCTCCTTCACGCTCACCAGCAGCAGCCGCTTGGCCTCGGGATCGAGCGGCCGCCCGGTGTTCTCGCTCCGCAGCAGCAGGTCGATGTTGGTGCGCAAGCTGGTCAGCGGCGTCCGCAACTCGTGCCCCGCGTCCGCGATGAGCTGCCGCTGCCGGTCCCGCGAACTGGACAGCGCGGTGGTCATGGTGTTGAACGACGTGCTCAGGCGGGCGATCTCGTCGGTACCCTCGACCGGGATCCGCACGGCCAGGTCATCAGTGCGCGCGATGTGCTCGACCGCGCTGGTCAACCGCCCGACGGGACGCAGGGCAGTACGGGCCAGCCAAAGTCCGGCCAGGGCGGCCCCGAGCACCCCGACGGCGGAGACGACGGTGAGCACCGCGCCGAGGACCCGCAGACCCGCGTCCATGTCCTCAACCGACCGGAACGTACTGACCGCGACACCGGGATGCGAGCGGCACTGCGAGGTGTAGACGAGCACGGGCATGCCGTCGTCGGTGACGGCGCTACGGGTGATCGGCTCCCCGCCCGACACCAGGGCCCGCTCCGCGGCGGTGGGCGCGACCTGGCCGTACCCGCCCGAGCAGACCCGGCCGTCGGCACGGATGACCTGCCAGCCACGCCCGGACGGGTCCCATTTGGGCGCCCCGCCCAGACTGTGACCACACGCCTCCAGCGCCCATTGCACCTGGTCGGCGGGAACCGGCCGTTCGATCGACTCGATGATCTGGCGGCGCAGTAAATCGTGCACGACCAGCCAGCTGGCTCCGGCGCAGACGGCGATGGCGACCGCGACGGCGACCGCGATGAGCAGGGTCAGCCGCCCGCGCAGGCTCACGGGGTGGCCCGGAGCACGTACCCCACCCCGCGCACGGTGTGGATCAACCGCGGCAGCTCGCCCGCCTCGGTCTTACGGCGCAGGTACATCACGTACACGTCGAGGGAGTTGGAGGACGGCTCGAAATCGAAACCCCACACCTGGATGAGGATCTGCTCCCGGGTGAGAACCTGACGAGGATGGGCGAGGAAGAGCTCGAGCAGCAGGTATTCGGTCCTGGTCAGGTCGAGGCGGCGGCCGTCCCGGGTGACCTCGCGACTGGTGGTGTCCATCCGCAGCCCGTCGAAAGCCAACACTGACCCGCTGGGGGCCGACAGCGCGCTGCGGCGCAGCAAGGCCCGGACCCGGGCGAAAAGCTCGTCCAGCTCGAACGGTTTGACCAGGTAGTCGTCCGCACCCGCGTCCAGCCCTGAGACCCGGTCCCCGACCGCGTCCCTGGCCGTGAGCATCAACACGGGCACGTGGTTCCCGCCATGGCGGAGCCTGCGGCAGGCGGTCAGCCCGTCCATACGCGGCATCATGACGTCCAGCAGCACCGCGTCGTACGGCTCCCGGGCCAGCTCCCCCAGCGCGGTCTGCCCATCGGCCACGGTGACGACCTGGTAACCCTCGAACTCCAGGCTGCTCCGCAACGCCTGCCGCAGCGCGGGCTCGTCATCCACGACCAGCAGCCGTGCGGTGTCCTCACTCACGCTCCCCACGGTAGCGAGAGAGGATGAGAACAGCGTTAACCCAGAACCGCCATTGCCGCGTTATGTCCGGGAATGCCGGAAACGCCGCCGCCGCGTCTGGCTCCGGCGCCGCAGAGCAGCAGGCGCTCGTGGGCGGTCTCGACGCCCCACTTGCCGTCCTCGGCGGACTCGGCGAACGGCCAGGTCAGATCGCGATGGAAGATGTGGCCTCCCGGGAGCCCCGCCTCGCGTTCCAGGTCGACCGGGGTCTTGGCCTCCAGGCAGAGCTCCCCGGCGGGGGTTCTGAGCAGGCAGGACTCGATCGGCTCGGCGAGCACGCTGTCGATGGAGGCGATCGTGCGGCGCACCGCCTCCTCCTTGGCGCCGTCCCGGTCGAACAGCCGGGCGGGCATGTGCAGGCCGAACAGCGTCATGGTCTGCGCGCCGGACGCGCGCAGGTCCGTACCCAGGATGGACGGGTCGGTGAGCGAGTGGCAGTACACCTCGGCGGGCGGCAGATCGGGCACGCGACCGGCGGCGGCCTGGGCGTAGGCGGCGGCGAGCTGATCGCGGCTCTCGTTGATGTGGAAGGTTCCGCTGAACGCCTCGCGCGGGTCGACCGAGCCGTCCTTCAGCCAGGGCAGGCGGGACAGCACCATGTTGACCTTCAGCTGCGCGCCCTCCGGACGTTCGGGCGTCTCGCCGAGCAGCCGGGACAGGACGGCGGGCGGCAGGTTCGCCAGCACATGCCCCCCGGTGACGGTGTGCTCCCCCGCCAAGTCGCGGAATGTGACCTCGCCGGTGCCGGGATCGATGGACACGACCTCGGCCTCCGTGCAGATCTCCGCGCCACTGGCCCGGGCGATCGCGGCCAACCCGCCGGAGACCGCGCCCATGCCGCCGACGGGGACGTTCCAGTCGCCCGTGCCGTCGCCGACCACGTGATAGAAGAAGCACTTGTTGGCCAGCAGATCCACGTCCGGATCGGCGAACGTCCCGATCAGCGCGTCGGTCAGCACCACGCCGCGCACGGTGTCGTCGCCGAACCGCTCATCCACGACCGCCCCGATCGGCCGCTCGAACAGGTCCCGCCACGCCTCCTCGTCGGCCACGACCGCGCGCAGGCCCGCCCGATCCCGCAACGGCTCCAGCAACGTGGGCGCGACCCGCGCCGCCACACCGGCGGTCATCGCGTAGAACCGCTTCCAGGCGTCCAGATCCTTGGTGCCGCCGGTGACGGCCGCGAACGAGGATTCCGTACGGCCGGCGTCGCCGTTGTCCACCAGCAGCCCCGTCTCCCCCACCGGCGTGTACGACGCGAACCGCCGCGTCCTCAGCTCGAGCGCGAGCCCGAGATCCTGCACCACCTTGGTCGGCAGCAGGCTCACCAGATACGAATACCGGGAGACCCGCGCGTCCACGCCGGGAAACGCCTGCGCCGAGACGGCAAGACCGCCCAGGTGCCCGAACCGTTCCAGCACCAGCACCCGCCGCCCGGCTTTGGCCAGGTAGGCGGCCGCGACCAGCCCGTTGTGCCCGCCGCCCGCGACGACGACGTCATACCGCGAAGCCTTCATGTGTCCTCCTCGTGAGCCACCGGGAAGTACGAAAACCCGGATCGCTCAGAGGCCGGTCTGCCAGTGGGGGACGGGGCGGAGGGCGCTCACGGCGAGGGACACCATGGCCCGACATTACCCCGGGCGTTAAATTGTGGCCAGAGGTGGTTTGCGCTGGTCGGATAGGCGAAACTGACCGATTACTCAGCGCGTTGGACGACCACTGCCCAGCGTGGATCCCCGAAATGGACTGGAGAGTCATGATCAAGCGTTCCGACGAGGTGGCGACCGCGCTGAGCGAGGGCAGGCCGGTGGTCGCGCTGGAGTCGACGATCATCTCGCACGGCCTGCCGCAGCCGCGCAACCTGAAGGTGGCGGCCGAGCTGGAGGAGATCGTGCGGGCGGCCGGCGCCGTCCCCGCGACGATCGCGGTGCTGGACGGGGTGGCGAGGGCCGGTCTGGACAAGGGCGAGCTGGAGCGGATCGCCACCGAGCCCGGCCTGCGCAAGCTGGGCTTCCGTGACCTGGCCCCGGCGGCGGCCCTGGGCGTGAGCGGCGCGACCACCGTGTCGGCGACTTCGTTCCTGGCCGCGCGGGCCGGGATCCGGGTGTTCGCCACCGGCGGCCTGGGCGGGGTGCACCGCGGCTGGACCAGCGTGCAGGACGAGTCGGCCGACCTGGACACGCTCAGCCGGACCCGGATCACCGTGGTGTGCGCGGGCGTGAAGTCCATCCTGGACGTCCCGGCCACCCTGCAGCGCCTGGAGACCCGCCAGGTGGCGGTGGTCGGCTACCGCACGGACGAGTTCCCCGGCTTCTACTTGACCACTTCCGGCGAACCGGTCGACTGGCGGATCGAAACCCCCGCGGAAGCCGCCGGGATCATGCGCGCCCAGGACGGCCTGGGCGGCCCCGAAACCGCCCTGATCGTCGCGAACCCGGTCCCCGAGGCGGAGCAGCTCGACCCCGCGCTGCACGACCGCGTGCTCGCCGAGGCGCTGCGCGCCGCCGACGCCGAGGGCGTCACCGGCCAGGCCATCACCCCGTTCCTGCTCGAATACCTCGTGCGGGCCACTTCGGGCGCGTCCCTGGAGGCGAATCTGGCGGCCGTACGCGGAAATGTCGCCCTCGCCACGGAGATCGCTCAGTCCTGGGCCCAGGGCTGAGCGTGGGCCTGCTGGTGATCGGCGACATCGTCACCGACGTCGTCGCGCTGCATCACGTACCCCTCCGCAGCGGCACCGACACCGAGGCCGACATCGTGCTCCGGCCCGGAGGATCCGGCGCCAACACGGCCGCCTGGGCCGCGTACCTGGGCGCGGACGCCCGCCTGCTGGCCCGCGCGGGCTACGACACCGCCGAGTGGCATATCGCCGAACTCGCCCGCGCCGGGGTGCGCCCGCACATCGTGATCGACCCCGGCCACCCGACCGCGGTCGTCATCGCGATGGTCGACGCGACCGGGGAACGTTCCTTCCTGACCAACCGGGGGGCCAGCCGCCTGCTGGGCCCAGCCGACTGGTCGGATGACCTGCTCGACGGCGTACGGCACCTGCACCTGTCCGCCTACACCCTGTTCGCGACACCCGGCCTGGAACTGGTCAGACTCGCGATCCAGGCGGCAACCGGACGGGGAGTGACGATCAGCGTGGATCCCGCCTCTACCGGATTCCTCAGAGATTTCGGTGTGGCCCGATTCCTCCGTGAGACCGCTGAGGCGAGTATCGTCATCCCCAACCGGGACGAGGCACTCCTGCTGACCGGCGAGACCGAACCAGAGGCCGCTGCGGCACGACTCAGCGACCGGTACGGCGCGGCCGCCGTCAAGCTGGGAGCCTCCGGCGCGATCCTCGCGGAACAGGGCGGGATCGTGTCACGCGCCACGTTCCGGGCGCCCGGGGACGCCGTCTTTTCGACGGTCGACACGACGGGTGCGGGTGACGCGTTCGCGGCGGGATTCCTCGCCGCGAGGCTGGCCGGACTTCCGGCCCCGGAGAGTGTGGAAGCCGGTTGCCGCGCAGGTGCGGAGGCGGTCGGCGCAGTTGGCGGGCGGCCTCCCGGCCGTTCCGTGCCGAGGGAAGCTTTACCCTATTGACACCAATTGATAGCTTGCGGCGTAAGCTGCACCATTAGCAACAAGCGTCACTCTCGGGAGGGTGCGGTCAACCGATGGACGCCGAGTCAACGATCTGCCTGAGCGATCTGGTTCCGGCCCTGCGCTGGTCCCGGCCCCAGCAGGTCGCCGAGGTGCTGGCCGATCCCCGGCTGCCCGGCGGCTGGTGGGGTTCGGTGGCGCTGGGCCGTGCCCTGGGGACGACCGGCCTCGACTGGCTCTGCGACCGGCTGGCCCGCCTCGCGATGAGCCGCTGGGACCATGTCACGCTGACCGATCTGCTGCCCGCGCTGCAGGTCCACTCGGTGGACCCGGCGCTGCCCGGCTGGCCGGAACCGGCGAAATCGGTGATCACGGGGCTGGGTGGCTGGCATCGGCTGCGGCGGCTCACGCCCGGCGATCTGCAGGGGCCCTCGACCCCGGCGACGCCGGAAGCCGTACTTACCATCGTGTTCCGAGAGATTTTCAGTCATATCCGGATTGACGCGCCGCTGGCCGAGCAGGCGCCCGCCCAGGCCCCGATTCCCGCCGTGGTGTCGCGGCAGGCGCTCACCCAGGCTCCCAACGGGTATCCGACCGGCGAGTTCGCCGCCCCCGCGCAGGTTCCGGCTGCGCGCAACGGGCGCGCCGAGACCGGTCCGATGCCGGCCGTGGCCCCCAGACCCGCCACGCCTACCGCCGCCACACCTCCGGCCGCCGCCGCATCTCCCGCGCCGCCGCCCTCGGTCCAGCCCCCGGTTCCGCCTTCGCTTCAGCCGGACGCTCCTTTGGCCGCGCCGGTGTCGGCCGCCGAACATCCGATGGTCTCGCTCGTGGACAGCCTGTTCCGGGAGTGGAACCCGCTGGAGCGGTCGGTGGCCGCCGAGCGGCTGTTCGCGGCCGAGCCGGTCAGCCTGCGTACGCTCGCCCACCAGCTGAACGTGGACCGGGACGTGCTGTCCCAGGCGCAGCGGGCCGCCGAGGAGCGGGTGCTGCTGTGGCTGCGCTCGCCCGACTCGGCCGCGCTGACCGGCCACCTGTTCGGCCTCACCGAGTGGCTGGGCACCGCCGCCACCCAGGACCAGCTGATCGGCGCCGACCCGTCGCATCCGATCGAGGTGCCCTCGCTCCGCACCCAGCTGTGGCGGGTGCTGGTCACGCTCATGCCGGACCGGCGCCTCCAGGACGGCTGGCTGGTCGTCGGCGACCTGGGCGGGCTGCGGGAGCGGACCAGGCAGGTGCTGGCGAGCAAGACCGGCGACTCCGATGTCATCGAACTACTCGGCCAGCTCGGCATCCGGGCGCACTCGGCCAAGGCCTGGATGGAGTCCATGCCACAACCTCCACAGCAGCAGCGCCCCGGCTCCCCGGCCGCTCCCGCCGGGCCGCCGGACCCGCAGTCGCCGTTGCCGCGCCGTACGCCGGGTGCGAACGGCCATCAGCAGCGCGGCGGCATGCCGATACCGTCCATGGCCAACAGCGGGCCCGACCCCGCGACGGCGCTGGCGGCGCTCAACGCGCTGACCGGCCAGCCGCGCCCGCACCTGGTGCCCAGCCCGCGGACCACCGCCAGCCCGTCCTCCGACCCGCGCCGCTGGCAACGCATCGACGTGACCAGCGGCCACCTCCGGGGCGAGCCGGTGGCCGTGCCGGAGGGGTACGCGGCCCAGCTCGGCATGCGCCCCGGCACCCTGCTGTCGGTGACCGGACCCGGCGACAACGCGGTCGTCCTGGTCTGGCGGGACCGCCAGCCGGTCTTCGACTCGCTCCAGCCGGTCCTGATGCGGCTGAACGCCCGCCCAGGCGACTCCGTCTACGTGACCGTGGACGGATACCGCCTGGACGCCCAACTAACGTCCTGATAATTCCTGACACGCCCCCAAGCGTTCACTCACGCTTCTGGACGTATCCCTATCGCGGGTGACCTTGCCTCCACCCTGCTACACGTGACCCTGCCGGACGTGACTTTGGCGGAGATGCCTGCCGGGCGTCACCCTGGCGGACGTGGCCCTGCCGGACGTCACTTCGTCGGAGTCGGACATGACTTGTCGAACGTCCCCTTGGCGGACGTGACCGTGACGCCCGGCAGGTCACTTCGTCGGACGTGATCTGCTGGGCGTCACCTTGTCGGACGTCCCCCTGCCGGACGTCAGCCTGCTGGCGGAGTTACCGATGGCGGCGTGACCGGTGGCCGGGTCAGCATTTTGCGGTAGTACGTGGCGGAGACGTCATATCCGAGGGCCCGGTAGAACTCGGCCGCCCGTCGCGTGGCCAGGGCGACATATCCGGCGTCCCTCGTCCGTGCCCACGCCTCGAACTCCTCCAGCAGCAACCGCCCGAGGCCATGCCGCCGGAACCCACCCTCGATCATGGCCTCCTCCACCCACGCCACCCGCCCGTTGGCGAACAACGTCAGATGGGTGAACCCCAGCAGATACCCCCGAACCACCCCGTCAACAGTGGCCACCATCAGGAACGCGTCCTCGTTCTCCATCAACTGCGGCAGGGCCGCGTCGAACGGAGCCCGCTCCGGCCGGAACGACAAGGCGAACTCCCGCGCAAGCGCGAATATCTGGTCGGCATCGGTCTTCTCGGCCCTGCGCAGCTGGAGATCATCGCCCGTCATGAGAGGACTCTAGAATTCGCACGCCAAATACGTCCATCATCACCATGACCGCAACAACCGGTTAGGACCGAAATTCAAGCCCGACGACGGTGAACCCAGGCCCGGAGGACCGGATTGCGGGGAATCATCCGGCGAGGCAGGAGGACGGGACGTCAACCCGGTCGGCCCTTCGCCGATGAGGTTGGCGACCTCCAGGACACTCGTGTCGGCCGCGAACAACTTCTCCGCAGGGCTGCCGGTCCAGTAGCCGATGCGGGCCTCGCGAACAGCTCACTGCGGCGAAAGCTGCGCACTGGGACATGCTGCTGGAGCGGCGCTCGATCGAGGACCTCGAAGAGGTGCTGAACGAGCGTCTGGTGATTCTCCGGGCGCAGCTTTCGCCGCGGCGCCCCCGGACCGGCAGCGGATGCAGGCGTCGACGAGGTCTGCACGGCGGACGGGCACTCTCAGGGGCGTTAACGGAGGGATGAGCGTGCGGTGGGAGCCAGTCGCAATCGCTGCGGTGGGCTGGCGAGCGTCGCCGACAGGCCCGGGAGCACGTCGGTTTGCCACTGGCGGGAGCGGTCGAGGCGACGCAGGTGGTCGTCGAGGTGGGCCTGATCGGCGAAGCGGGCGAACCAGACGAAGACGTTCTCGCCGGTGCGTACCGGTAGGGCGGGGAAGGTGTTGGGCGCGTGCTCGCTCTGCAGCGAGGCCACAGGTGTGGCGCCTGTGTCGGCCAGGGCCGGCCGTACCCGCTGATGGAAGAAGTCGGCGAACGCCGTATCGAACGGCCGGTCGCGCCTGATAGACCGTCGCCAGGACGCGCGAGGACGGCGCTGGGGCACCGGCCGGGGGCCTGGCGATGGTGGGGGCGGGGAATCCGGAGTGCCCCGGCACCGGCCGCAGGAGCAGCACGTCGTCAGAGTCGATCATCGTGGCGTTGGCCTGTGCGCTGTGCGCCCGCCAGACCGGTCCGGTGTAGAAGCGACCCAGCGCCTGTGCCCGGCCCGGCATGTCGTTGAATCCGCGCAGCCAGACGAAGCGGTCGGGGTCGTCCAGGTCCCGGAACTGCCCCAGGATCGTCATACCGACGGCCTCCTGGGTTTCGACGAACTCGCGGTCGAACAGGTCGATAAGCACGTCGCGCTGACCGGGGTGCAGCGTGTACTGCCGCAGTTCAACGATCGGGCATCGCACCGAGTGGCCGGTCACCAGGATCCCTCCATCTGCTGGAACATTCTTTGTTACAACTAAGGGCACATCGACGGGGGCGGGCCATCTTCCATAAGGGATCAACGCACGCGCAGGGTCTCGCGCAACACGTCGGCTATCGAGGTGGCGGCCAGCCCCTGCCGCACGGCCCGCTCAACCCGGTCGTAGATCTCTCCCAGCGCGGGCCGGATGCCCCGTCCGACCGGGCACTCCAGGTTGGGCTCGGTGCGGTGCATGCCGAAGGGCGGCTCCTGCTCCACGGCGTCGTACACCTCCAGCAGCGTGATGCTCTCGGGCGCCCGGGCCAGGCTCCACCCTGCGCCCGCGCCATGACGCACGTTCACCAGGCCCGCACGCCGCAGGTCGCCGAGACTACGCCGGATGATCACCGGGTTGGTGTTCACACTGGCCGCGACCTGTTCGGAGGTCAAAATCTCCTGTCCACGCCGCTGCGCCAGCGCCAGCCACGCCAGCGCATGCGCAGCGATCGTCAACCGGCTGTTCGCGGCCATCACCCCTCCTTGTCGTAACATTTTCTGTTACATCGGAGGAGCGGTCAAGCCACTCGCCGCCCCAATCCAGCGAACAGGGTGAGCCTGCCATCGCTGAACAGCGCCACCTCACCCCAGGGCACCTGAGCACCATCCCGGCGGGTTGTGGATGGCTTAGTCGCTCGGAGGCCATCAGGCGCTGGGCGTCTGCGCGTCGAACTCGGCGAGCAGTGCATCCCCGCCCTGCTGGCCCGCCTCCCGACGCCGCTGACCAGCACAGCCTCAAAGTCGCCGCCGGTCAGGCATCGGTTACACGGCGACAGCAGATCGCCGCAGGGGGGCGCGATTCCTTCTCCGCAGGGCTCGGGATCTTCCCGCTGGGGATCACGCTTGGCCTGGTGGTCATCCAGGCCGATCTTCCGTGGTGGCTCGCACCCGCCCTGTCCCTGTCCGCGTTCGCCGGCTCCCTGGAGCTGCTGCTGGTGGGCATGATGGCCACCGTCACGCCGCTGGCCGCGGTCGCGCTGACCGTCCTGGTGGTCAACTTCCGGCACGTCGGCCGGTGGGCATCCTCGCCGTAACCGCCCTGCGCGGCACCATCACCGCCGAACCGCACACAACGCTGTACGCGCTACTCGCGGTCGCCGTAACCGCAGGCACCCACCTCGCCTTCGGCCGCCGCTCGATCCTGAGCGTCGGAATCGGCACCGCCGTCTACGTCGTCCTCGTCAACGCCTTCCAACCCCAACCCGCCGCTTATCACGCCACCCGGGGCCCTGCCGGGCACGCGGAGGTGTACGGCAGAGTCCCGGGCCTTGGCGGGGATCCCCGTGTACGCCAAAGTGATGGCGCTCCCGTCCACCTTGGCGGCACTCGGGGATATCCGTGCTTACGCCAAAGTGATGTTGGTCCCGTCTACCTTGATCGGGACCTCGGGGAGTGGGCGGGTCGCCGGGCCTGAGGTGACCGAGCCGTCGGCGATGGAGAAGTGCGAGCCGTGGCACGGGCAGACGATCTGGTTGTCGGCCACGCTGGTCACCTTGCAGCCCTGGTGGGTGCAGGTCGGGCTGAAGCCCTTGAAAGTGCCCGCCTCCGGTTGCACGACGACGACCTCGCCCAGAACGACGCCGCCACCGACCGGTACCTCGGCCGTGGTCGTCAGGGCTCCGCCCCCGGCGGCGGGCGCGGAGGACCCGGCGGGTTCCGCGGGTGCCGCGGTGGTGTCGCCGCCGCCGGAACAGGCCGCCACGGCGACCCCGGCTCCGGCGAGTGCGGCCACACTGATCGCGTGCCGGCGCGTGACGTTCTTATCCACGAAATGCCCTTTCATCCGGTTAACTGGCCCCCAGCCCAGCCAACCACCCGTACCAGGGTATGCTCGCGGTCTTGATCGTATTCTCATCCTTTATTAATGCTGGCCCGGAGCCAGACCGAGCTCGCGGGCGCTCAGCGGTCGAAGGGCCGGTCGGCGGCTTCCTGGGCATTCGGTGAGCGTCCCCGATCTCCGTTGCCGGATCCGCGCCAAAGCCTGGAGAACCTGCGGCCGCTCCCTCTTGGAACTGAGATTGAGACGTACCTGACTGCCCCAGCGCCCTCGCCAGGCGCGCGTCGGATCGCACTATTACCGCGCTCCGCATTTCGCGCCCCATGGCCAATCGAGATCCACATTGTTCGCGCAGTTCCCACCAAACGTCGAGAACGAGATGGTGCGCCAATACCTCTGCGCTGATGGATTTTCCGTCACATCCGGACTCCAGTAATCAAAGCTGATCTGCAGATCCGCGACGAACCCACCCAAGTCCTTGGCGAAACAGGTGGTCGTGGGCCAACTCTCGCTCCTTCCCGGCCTGGGCACGAGCTTGAGCAAGCCGTCCTTGGTCAGACGCCACCCCTCCGCCACCGCCTTCTCCTTGTAGAACGCGATCACGTCACGAGGAGAACCGAAGAACTCGTAGGGCAGCTCGACCTCGCCGATGAGGTCGTTATCCGAACAAGCGAGCTGCTCCGATTGGCTCGACTGCGGAACGACCCCGACAGGAGCCTGGTTGAGAATGGGCTCCTGGCGCACCCGCTGCAACATGGGCTCAGTCGGGTCGCCGATGCACGTCAGAGCGGTGACACTGGCCGGGATCCCGCACCCCGATCCTGCTGCCAGCAGAGTCGCCACCAGTGCCAGCGACCGAATCCCGAGCGTTCTCATGCGAGCCCGCACCTTCGCTGACCACCCGGCCAGATTGCTGCCGCCGGGTCAGGACGGAGGTTGCTGGTCTCGATCATGGGCACAGCCAAGCACAGTGATGTGGCGTCCTTAGGGAAAGAGTGCCGAGATTTCGTGCAGCCGGGCCTCTCGGACCCTGAACAAAGGGAGGATCGCTCTACTGATCACAGCACCAACTGCGGTGTGAAAGGGCGATCAAGCGTGAGGACCAGCGTTTACTTCAGCAAATCGTTTCTGGCGCTGTTCACCGCTGCCGCTACCTACGTCCATGGTTTCTGGGCCGGTGGCTTCCTTGAGCTGCGAGCCACCAGCGCGTATTGCGCTGATAAGCCTCTGGCGTTCCCGGCGACCAGTTGGTCCTGGCTTCCCCTGAGGCATCAGTGCCGTTGGCACGATGGTGGCGCCACCGATCTTGTGCCTTGGTACGTGAACCCGGTCGTGTTCATCTGTCTTGTCGCCGCGGCCGTCTGCATGGTGCTGGCCATCCAGACCGCTCACCGCAACCGGACCGACGACACATGAAGAAGCGCCGATCTGCCTTCGCGGATCCAAGCGTGTGCTGAGCTGCGAATATCCGCATAGGTTCAGCGGCGTCCGCCGCCGTTGCCACCGAGTTCGTTCCAGGTCAAAGGCCGGAGAGGCCGAGTTCGCGGGCGATCAGCATGCGTTGGACCTCGCTGGTGCCCTCGCCGATTTCGAGGATCTTGGCGTCGCGGTAGAAGCGAGCGACTGGGTACTCGTTCATGAAGCCGTAGCCGCCGAAGATCTGGGTGGCGTCACGGGCGTTGTCCATGGCCGCGTTGGAGGCGGCGAGCTTGGCGATGGCGGCCTCCTTCTTGAAGGGGAGGCCGGAGCGCATGCGGTCGGCGGCGTGGTAGTAGGCCAGGCGGGCGGTGTGGGTGCGGACCTCCATGTCGGCGATTTTGAACTGGATGGCCTGGTAGCCGCCGATCGCGCGACCGAAGGCGTGCCGCTCGCGGGCGTACCGGAGGGATTCGTCGACGCAACCCTGGGCGAGGCCGACGGAGAGGGCGGCGATGGCGATTCTGCCCTCGTCGAGGGTCTGCAGGAACTGGGCGTAGCCGCGGCCGCGTTCGCCGAGCAGGTTGGCGGCGGGGACGCGGCAGTCGGTGAAGGCGAGTTCGCGAGTGTCGCTGGCCGACCAGCCGACCTTGGAATACTTCTCGGAGAAGGTGAAGCCGGGGGTGCCGGACGGGACGATGATCGTGGAGATCTCGGGGCGGCCGTCCGCGCGGCGGCCGGTAATGGCGGCCACGGCGACGAAGCCGGTGATGGCGGTGCCGGCGTTGGTGATGAACGCCTTCGAGCCGTTGATCACCCATTCGGCGCCGTCCAGGGTGGCGGTGGTGCGCATGCCGCCGGGCACGTCGGAGCCGCCTCCGGGTTCGGTGAGGCCGAACGCGCCGAGCTTCTCCCCGGCGGCGAGCGCGGGTAGCCATTGGGCTCGCTGCTCGTCGGTGCCGAATCTCAGGAGCGGCATCGCACCAAGGGAGACTCCGGCCTCCAGGGTGATCGCCACCGAGGAGTCCACTCGGGCGAGTTCCTCCAGGGCCAGGCAGAGGGCGAAGTAGTCGCCGCCCATGCCGCCGTGTTCCTCCGGGATCGGCAGGCCGAACAGGCCCATCGCGCCCATCTTGCGGATGATCTCGTACGGGAACTCCCCCCGCTCGTACAAGTCGCCGATCACCGGGGCGACCACCTCGCGAGCGAAGGACTCGACGGATTTGCGCAGGTCATCGTATTCGTCGGTGAGCATCACGGCTCCTTGGAGAGGGCTCGGACGACGGAGGAGGGGCTGGGGCGGCCGAGCCGCTTCGCCAGCCAGCTGGAGGTGTCGACCAGGGAGCCGAGGTCGACGCCGGTTTCGATGCCTAGGCCGTGCAGCATCCAGACCAGGTCTTCGGTGGCGAGGTTGCCGGTGGCACTCTCCGCGTACGGGCAGCCGCCGATGCCGCCCGCCGCGGCGTCGACGACGGTGACGCCGCAGCGCAGGGCTTCGAGGGTGTTGGCGAGAGCCTGGCCGTAGGTGTCGTGGAAGTGCACGGCGAGAGGGCCGGGGCCGCATGGGAAGGACTCGATGAGGGCGCGGGCGTGGCCGGGGGTGCCGACGCCGATGGTGTCGCCGAGGGAGAGTTCGAAGCAGCCCAGGTCGAGCAGGCGCATGCCGACCTCGACGACCCGGGCGATGGGAACTGGGCCCTCCCAGGGGTCGCCGAAGCACATCGAGACGTAGGCGCGGACGCGGACTCCGCTTTCCAGCGCGCGGGACACGACCGGGGCGAACATTTCGAACTGGGAGTCGACGGTGCGGTTGAGGTTGCGCTGGGCGAAGGTCTCGGTGGCGCTGCCGAAGATCGCGATCTCGGTGACGCCGTGTTCGAGGGCACGGTCGAGGCCGCGTTCGTTGGGGACGAGCACGGGGTAGCGGATGCCGGGGCGGCGCTCGAGGCGGGTCAGCAGGTCGGAGGCGTCCGCGAGTTGGGGGACCCAGGTGGGATGCACGAAACTGGTCGTCTCGATGGTGGTGAGCCCGGCGTCCACGAGGCGTTCGACGAATTCGGCTTTGACGTCGACCGGGAGGATGGCCGCCTCGTTCTGGAGGCCGTCCCTTGGGCCGACTTCGTAGATGGTCACGTGGTCGGGTAGTCCGTCGATGCGGTGCATCAGGCCTCCTCGGGGGTGATGGCGGCCAGAGTCGCGTCCATGGTGACCTGCTGGCCCGCGCGGACGGGAAGTTCGGCGATGACGCCCGCGATGGGCGCGGTTACGGTGTGTTCCATCTTCATCGCCTCCACGATCAGTAGGGGCTGCCCGGCTTGGACCTGATCTCCGACGGCGGCTTTCACCACGAGCACGGTTCCCGGCATCGGGCTGCGAACTGTGCCATCTCCGGTACGGCTTGCGCCGGCGCGGTCACCCGGATCACCCGGATGGTGCAAGGTCACCGCCCAGGTCCCGCCTGAGGCGATCCACAATGTGTCGTTGTCTCGGGGGGATTTTTCCCACCCGCCCACCATTTGTTTTCCCTCGGGGCTCCGCCCCGCCCCCCATTGCTTGCCCTCGGGGCTCCGCCCCGCACCCGCGATGATGTATCGCCTGGTCATCCCGTCGACGGTCGCGGTTCCTTCGGGTCCGAGTCCGGCGGTTACCACCGTGTCGCCGATCGCAACCTCGGCGTGGTCGCGAGTGCCTCGGACCCGGACGTCGAGGATCTCGCCACCGGCTTCGAGGCGATACCTCGTCCAGGCCCGCTCCCCCAGCCGCCAGCCGTCCGCGATATCCCACGGATCACCGCTCTCATCCCCTTCGGGATGGAAGTTCAACGCGGCCACCGCCATCACGAATACCGAAATATGCGAAATTTCGGCGCTTGTGAGCAGCTCGTCGAGGTGCCGCTCCACCAAACCCGTGTCCAGACGTCCCGCGACCACTTCGGGATGCGCCAGCAGAGCCCGCAGGAACGCGATATTGGTGGGCACCCCCAGGATGACCGTCTCGCCAAGCGCGTCCCCCAAAGCCCGAAGCGCACCCTCACGCTCCGGCGCCCAGGCGATCACCTTCGACAACATCGGGTCGTAATCGCTCCCGACGACGACCCCTTCAGCCAACCCGGAATCCACCCGAACGCAGGTAGGGGTCCGCGACGCAGGTCCAAGCGAGGAAAGGAAGCCCTGCCCGGATTCCTGCGGCGCCCGCCCACCCGAGGCAAGAAGTTCTTGACCCGCTTCTCGCGGTTGCCTGCCCGACGCAAGGACGCCTTGTCCGGGTTCCTGCTGTTGCCCGCCCGACGCAAGAACGTCTTGTCCGGCTTCCCGCTGTTGCCCGCCCGACGCAAGAACGCCTTGTCCGGGTTCCCGCTGTTGCCCGCCCGACGCAAGGACATCTTGTCCGGCTTCCCGCTGTTGCCCGCCCGACGCAAGGACATCTTGTCCGGCTTCCCGCTGTTGCCCGCCCGACGCAAGGACATCTTGTCCGGCTTCCCGCTGTTGTCCGCCCGACGCAAGAACGCCTTGTCCGGGTTCCCGCTGTTGCCCGCCCGACGCAAGGACATCTTGTCCGGCTTCCCGCTGTTGCCCGCCCGACGCAAAGGCATCCTGCCCGCGTTCCCGCAGCGCTCCACCCGGGGGAACGAATCCCGCAGGCTCGCGCAGTGCCAGAACAGTCCCGCCTGTTGGCAGGAATCCTCGCCGGGGATCCTCCGCGTACACCCGCCCCTCGACCGCGTGTCCGACAAGCCCGACATCATCCTGCTCGAACCCCAGCGGCTCCCCCGCCGCCACCCGCAGCTGGCGCTCCACCAGGTCGAGCGGCTCCCCGGCGACCCGGCACACGAGCTCGGTGACCGGATGTTCCACCTGCAGTCGCGTGTTCATCTCCATGAAGAAGAACTCGCCGGGCCCTTCACCGCCGGGGACGATGAACTCCACCGTTCCTGCCCCGGCATACCCGACCGACCGGGCCGCCTCCACGGCCGCCGAGCCCATGCGCTCGCGGGTGGCCGCGTCCACGAACGGCGACGGAGCCTCTTCGATGATCTTCTGGTGTCGCCGTTGCAGGCTGCATTCCCGCTCGCCCAGGTGCACCACGTTCCCGAACCCATCCGCGAGCACCTGGATCTCAATATGCCGGGGATTGGCGACAAATCGCTCGATCAGCAGCGTGCCATCGCCGAATGCCGCCAGCGCCGTCCGCCGGGCCGACTCGATCGCCTCCGGCAGTTCGGCGGCCGACCGGACGACCAGCATGCCCTTCCCGCCGCCCCCGGCCGAGGGCTTGATCAGCGCCGGGAACTCCGCCCACCCGGACAGGTCGCCGGTCGCTCCGGGCACCACCGGCACCCCGGCCTTGGCCACCGTCTCCTTTGCCCGGATCTTGTCGCCCATCGCCTCGATGGCCTCCGGCGGCGGCCCGACGAAGACCACCCCCATTTCCGCACAAGCCCTGGCGAAGCCGGCGTTCTCCGCCAGGAACCCGTAGCCGGGATGGATCGCCTGCGCCCCGGACCGGCGGGCCGCGTCCAGGATGCCGTCGATGTCGAGGTAGCCGCGCGGGAGCCGTACCGCGATGTCGGCGGCGCGGACGTGCGGGGCGCCGGAGTCGGCGTCGCTGTGAACGGCGGCGGAGCGCACGCCGAGGGCACGCAGCGTCCGGATCACCCGGACTGCGATCTCGCCGCGGTTCGCGACCAGGACCGTGTCGAACATGAGGATCACATCCTGAAGACGCCGTAGGCGACGGGTTCGAGGGGGGCGTTCGCGGCGGCCCCGAGCGCCAGGCCGAGCACGGTCCTGGTGTCCACCGGATCGATCACGCCGTCGTCCCAGAGGCGGGCTGTGGAGTAGTAGGGATTGCCCTGCTCCTCATACTGCGCCCGGATCTCGGAGGGATCGGCGTTGCCGACCGTGGAGAGCACGTTGGCGGCCTGCTCGCCGCCCATGACGGAGATGCGGGCGTTCGGCCACATCCACAGGAATCTCGGCTGGTACGCCCGTCCGGCCATCGCGTAGTTCCCGGCCCCGAAGGAGCCACCGATGATCACCGTGAACTTGGGCACCCGCGCGCACGCGACCGCGGTGACCATCTTCGCGCCGTGTTTGGCGATCCCGCCCGCCTCATACGCCTTGCCGACCATGAACCCGCTGATGTTCTGCAGGAACAGCAGCGGTGTGCCGCGCTGGTCGCACAGCTCGATGAAGTGCGCGCCCTTCAGCGCCGACTCGCTGAACAGGATGCCGTTGTTGGCGATGATCCCCACCGGGTGGCCGTGGATTCTGGCGAAACCGGTCACCAGCGTCGGACCGTACTCCGATTTGAATTCGAGGAAGCGGCTGCCGTCGGCGATTCTGGCGATGACCTCGCGCACGTCGTAGGGGGTGCGGGTGTCGCCGGGGATGATGCCGTAGAGGTCGTGCGGCGAGTGCCGGGGGGATTCGGTGGGTTCGACCGTCCACGGGCGTTGTGCCGGAGGGCCGAGCGTGGCGACGATGTCGCGGACGATGCGCAGGGCGTGGGCGTCGTCCTCGGCCAGGTGGTCGGTGACGCCGCTGACGCGGGCGTGCACGTCGCCGCCGCCCAGCTCCTCGGCGGTGACCGTCTCGCCGGTGGCCGCCTTGACCAGGGGCGGGCCGCCGAGGAAGATCGTGCCCTGGTTCCGGACGATCACGGCTTCGTCGCTCATGGCGGGCACGTAGGCGCCGCCCGCCGTGCAGGAGCCGAGAACGGCGGCGATCTGCGGGATGCCGCGCGCCGACATGGTCGCCTGGTTGTAGAAGATCCGCCCGAAATGCTCGCGGTCGGGGAAGACCTCGTCCTGGCGGGGCAGGAACGCGCCGCCGGAATCGACCAGGTAGACGCAGGGCAGGCGGTTGTGCAGGGCGACTTCCTGGGCCCGAAGGTGCTTCTTGACGGTGATCGGGTAGTAGGTCCCGCCCTTCACCGTGGCGTCGTTGGCGACCACGACGACCTCGCGGCCCGCGACCCGGCCCACTCCGGTGATGATCCCCGCCGCGGGAGCCTCGTCACCGTACAGACCCGTGGCGGCGAGTGCGGACAGTTCCAGGAAGCGGGACCCGGGGTCGAGCAGGCCGTCCACCCTGTCCCGGGGCAGCAGCTTGCCGCGCTCGACATGCCGGGCGCGGGACCGCTCGGGCCCGCCGCGCGCCGCGATCTCCAGGCGTTCCCGCAGCTCGGCGGCGAGCCGCTCGTTGGCTTCCGCATTCCGCTTGTACGCCTCCGCGTTCTGATCACAGGTGCTCGCCAGCACCGGCCAGGTATTCACGCGCCACCTCCCTGTTAATTGAGACTAACATTGCCTCATGGCAGTCCCTACCCGCAATCGGCGCGTCGAGATCCTTGAGGCGGCGGCCGCCCTGTTCGCGGAGCGCGGCTTCCACGGCGTGTTGATCGAAGACATCGGCACAGCCGTCGGCGTCACAGGACCGGCCCTCTACCGCCACTTCCGTGGCAAGGAGGCGCTGCTCAGCGAGATCCTGCTCGACATCAGCGCCCGCCTGCACGACCAGGGCGCCGCCACCGCCGCGCTCCCCCCGCAGGACGCGCTGAACGCCCTGCTCACCGGCCACATCGAGTTCGCGCTCAGCCATCCCGCCCTGATCCGCGTGCACGAGCGCGAGCTGCACAACGTGCCGGAGACCGCCCGCCGCCAGATCCGCCGCCTGCAGCGCCTCTACGTGGAGGAGTGGGTGAGCGTGCTGCGCGACCTACACCCGGCGGTGGCGCCGGTCCGGCTGCGCTCGGCCACCCACGCCGTGTTCGGGCTGATCAACTCGACCCCGCACAGCGCGGGCGAGCTGCCCGCCGACGAGATGGCCGAGCTATTGCACCGGATGGCCCGGGCCGCCCTCGCGGTTAGCAGCGACTAACCTCAGGACAACATCTTCCTGGCCGCCTGCTCGATCTCGTGCTCGGTCAGCAGCACGTGGTCGGCGGCGGCGCCCAGCGGGATGAAGCTGTCCTGCGAGGTCACCCGCGCGATCGGCCCGGAGAACCCGTTGTCCACCAGGGCCGCGACGATCCCCTCCGAGACGCCGCCGGTCCTGCGGGTCTCGTCCGCGATCAGCACCTTGCCGGTCAGTTCGGCGGCCCTGAGCAGGTCGTCGATCGGCAGCGGGTTGAGCCAGCGCAGGTCGAGCACCCGGCAGCTCTTCTCGTCCTTGGTCAGCTTGACCGCCGCGCGCAGGCTCATCCGCACGCCGTTGCCGAAGGTGACGATGGTGAGGTCACGCCCGTCGCCGTACGAGCGGGCCCGGCCGATCGGCACGTGCGTCTCCGCCCAGCGCGCGGGCGGCGCGTACTTCGCCAGCCACCCGTTGTCGCCCTCCTCGAACAGGTCCTTGGTGTGGTAGAGCGCGATCGGCTCGATGAAGACGCAGACGCTGCCGTCGGTTCTGGCCGCGGCCAGGCAGGTGCGCAGCATGGCGGCGGCGTCGTCGGGCCGGGCCGGGGATGCGACGACGAGGCCCGGAATGTCGCGCAGCGCGGCCACCGAGTTCTCGTTGTGGAAATGCCCGCCGAACCCCTTCTGGTACGCGTAGCCGGGCACCCGTACGACCAGCGGATTGCGGTAGGCGCCCTGGGAGAAGAACCGCAGCGAGGACGCCTCGCCCCTGATCTGGTCGAGCGCGTTGTGCAGGTACGCCAGGTACTGGATCTCCGGCACCGGCAGCAGCCCGGAAACCCCGGAACCGAGCGCCAGGCCGAGGATGGCCTGCTCGTCCAGGAGGGTGTCGAAGACCCGGGACACGCCGAACTGGCGGAGCAGGCCGCGGGTCACGCCGTAGACGCCGCCCTTGCGGGCCACGTCCTCACCGAACAGCAGCACGCCTGGATCCAGGGCCATCGCGTCGGCCAGGGTGCGGTTGATGGCCTGCGCGAGGGTGAGGCGGTCCTCGTCCTCGGGCAGCGTCCGGAAGGCCTGCTCCCGCGCCGGGGCGACCCGGGCCACGTCGGCCGCGACGGCGGCGGGGTGGCGTGGCGCGAGCGGTTCCATCACCTGGTGGGCGGATTCCAGCCGGGGGCGCCGGGTGCATTCCAGGGCGAGTTTGAGCACGTGGTCGCGTTCTGCCTCGTACCGGGCGAGTAGCCCTTCGGGGGTTTCCAGCCCGGCTTCGACCAGCAGCCGGGCGGTGCTGACCAGCGGGTCGAGCGCCAGGTCGGCGGTGATCTCCCGGCGGGTCCGGTAGGCCATCTCCACGTCGGATCCGGCGTGGCCCATCAGCCGTACGGTCCTGATCCGCAGGAAGGCGGGCGACCGGCCGGCCCGGACGTGGTCGGCGGCGCGGCGGGCGGTGTCGTACACGTCGGGCAGGTCGCAGCCGTCCGCCTCGAAGTACGGCAGCAGCGGGTGGTGCCCGGCCTCGACCCAGCCCGGCGGAGTGCGCACGCTGATGCCCAGGCCGTTGTCCTCGCAGACGAACAGCAGCGGCAGCTTCAGGCCGCGGAACTCGCCGTACGCCGCGGTGTTGAAACCGGTCAGCGCGCTGGCGTGGTTGACGGTGGCGTCGCCGAAGCTGCACACCGCGATGGCGTCGCCCGGCCAGCGGCCCGCCACGCCGAGCAGTTTGGCCCGCTCGATCGCGAAGGCGACGCCGACCGCGCGCGGCAGGTGGCTGGCGATGGTCGAGGTCTGCGGGATGATCGCCAGGTCGGGATGGCCGAAGACCTTGTGCCGCCCGCCCGCGATCGGCTCCTCCGCCGCCGCCGCGAGCCCGAGCAGCACATCCCGCAGGCCCTCCTCGGCGAGCCGCCCGATCTGCGCCGAACGCTCCAGATAGAAGGCGCCGGAACGGTAGTGCAGCAGGGCCGGATCGGTGGGTTCGAGGGCCGCCGCCACGGCCGCGTTGCCCTCGTGCCCGGACGAGCCGATCGTGTAGTGGCCCTCGCCCTGGGCACGCAGCCACCGGGCCGCGATGTCAAGGAGCCGGCTGCCGAGCTGGATCCCGAAGAGTTCCCTGCATCGGGTCCCCGTCAGGGTGGTCCCGTGCCGCACCGGCAGGCTCGGATCCCTCGGGGTGCCCGGCTGGAGAGCACCGACGGCCTCGGCGAAATGCGTCTCAACAGTGTCCCGCGCCACAAGCCCGATTATGTCGCCACGACGAGGGCTCCGCGACAAGCCTTGCTCACTCTGTTCATGTCTTGTTGCAGAGCGCGTTCGGTTCAACAGGAGTTAATGACAGCTTGTAAAGAGGTCCCCCCACTCACCCCATCAAACCGTCTACTAGTAAGGAACATGACGTGGCACCCTCAAACGCCGCGTTCAACAGCACCGGGGAGTAGAAAGGACCCGCATGTTGAAACGCATCAGCGCCGTGGTCATCGCGGCCGCTATGGGAGCGGCGACCTTGGTCGCCAGCCCCGCGGCCCACGCCACGAGCGTGGCAAAACCGATCATCAAGGACATCTCCATCAGTCCGAGCCCTGTGGTGGTCACCAGCAGCACCGAGGTCAGCGCGACCTTCAGCTTCGGCACCGAGTTCGCGGACCCCTCCAAGGTCACGGCGTCCCTCCAGGCGCCAGGTGGGGCGACGACGCCGCTCACTCTCACGGCGTCCGACAACAGCACCAAGTGGAGCGGCGGCGCGAAGTTCGGCCGCCAGTCCGCTGAAGGCGACTGGAAGCTTCAGATCACCGCTGCCAGCGGTAACGAGTCGACCAGCGAATCCCGTGGATTCAAGGTCGTCCAGGTCTGGGAGACCGACATCCGCGGCTTCGGGGCCTCCCCCGAGCCGATCGCGGCCGGTCAGTACCTGACCGTCCAGGGCGCGCTGGTCGCCAACAGCACCACCGGCTGGAAGGGCCTGCCGGGCCAGGGCGTCTGGATCACCTTCAAGGAGCAGGGCAGCTCCTCCTACAAGCGGATCGCCTGGGACCGCACCGACCACCGGGGCGGGTTCTCCGACCGGATCAAGGTCTTCAAGTCGGGCTGGTGGCGCGCCGAGTTCGAAGGCGTCAGCAACCAGTTCCACCCGAGCACCAGTGACAGCGACCAGGTCGACGTCCGGCACAAGCCCCGCCCGCCGGCGCCCAAGCCCGACCTCGACAGCCGCATCATCAAGTTCAACGCCTCACCCGAACCGGTGAAGTACGGCAAGTACGTCTACCTGCGTGGCGTGCTGCAGGTCAAGGACGGCTGGAGCTGGGACGGATACGACGCCAAGGTGTCGGTCTGGTTCAAGACCAAGCACGGTTCCTGGAAGTACGTGAAGACGACCTGGAGCAACGGCTCCGGGAAGTTCTACACCAAGACCAAGGCCACCAAGTCCGGCTACTGGAAGGTCGTCTTCGGTGGCGACCGCGACGTTGACCCGTCGTCCAGCGCGCGGGACTGGGTGCGTGTGAAGCGCTAACCCTGTTCAACGGACAGCCCGGGGCCTTTTGCCCCGGGCTGTTCCTATTCGGCCCGCTTGAACTGCGCGATCGCGACCCCGAGCAGGACCGCCGCGAGCACGGCCACGACCCCCAGTTCCAGCCCGATCGGAAGCCGCCACCCGAACCACACGATGCCCGGATTGAGCGCCGCGTCCACCTGCGGCGAGACGGTCAGATACCCGAACACGGCGTGCCGCATCGGATCCACCGCGTAGGTCAGCGGGTTCACCGTGGTCAGCACGTGCAGCCAGGACGGCAGGTTGGCCAGCGGGAACATCGCCCCCGACAGGAAGACCATCGGCATGATGGCCATCTGCATCACGCCGAAGAACGACTGCATCGACTTCATCCGGGCCGCCAGCAGCGTCCCGAACGCGGTGATCACGAACGCCGCGAGGAACATCTCGCCGAGCAGGGTGAGCAGCAGCCCAGGCGCGTACGGCACGCCGACCACACCGGCCAGGGCCAGAATGATCACGCCCTGCAAGGTGGCCACGATCGCCCCGCCCAGGCACTTGCCGAGCACGATCGCGCCCCGGCCGACCGGGGCGACCAGCATCTCGCGGAGGAAGCCGAACTCGCGGTCCCACACGATCGAGGCCGCGGAGAACATGCCGGTCGTGATGACGGTCATCGCGATCATGCCGGGGAACATGAACGTGCGGAAGTCGATTCCGGGGATCGAGTTCCGCACCAGCGAGCCGAGCCCCGTGCCCAGCACGAACAGCCAGAGCACGGGCTGGACCAGCGAGGACACCATCCGGGTCCGGTCGTTGACGAACCGGAGCAGCTCCCGGTGCAGCACGACCCGCACCGCGCGCACATCGTGCGAGGCGCCGCCACGCGGCAGCGCCACGCGAACCACATCGGTCACGGTCATCGGCGGGCCATCACTTTCATCCACTGGTTCTTGCTGCCCTCGGATTCGGCGTCTCTGATCGTCGAACCGGTGTATTCCATGAACACGTCGTCGAGGGACGGGCGGGAGACGCTCACCGACCGGATCGGGAGGCCGAGTTCGGCGAACAGGCGCGGCACGAAGGACTCGCCGCCGGTCACGCCGAAGGTGACTTGACCCTCCCTGACCTGGGCTTCCAGGCCGAACTGGTCGCGGAGGGCGCGGATGGCGGCCTGGTCGTCGCCGGTCTGGATCTGCACGCGGTCCTTGCCGATGCTGGCCTTGAGCGCTTCCGGGGAGTCGACGACGACGATCTCACCGTGGTCGATGATCGCGATCCGGTCGCAGTATTCGGCTTCTTCCATGTAGTGCGTCGTCATGAAGATGGTGATGTCCTCGGTGCGGCGCAGTTTGTTGATATATCCCCAGATGGCGGCGCGGGTTTGGGGGTCGAGGCCGACGGTGGGCTCGTCCAGGAACAGCACGCGCGGGGAGTGCAGCAGCCCTCTGGCGATCTCCAGGCGGCGCTTCATGCCGCCGGAGAAGGTCATGACCTTGCTGTCCTTGCGGTCCCAGAGGGCGACCATCTCCATGACCTGGCGGAGGCGGTCGTCGACCACGTTTCTGGGGACGCCGTAGAGTTCGGCGTGGAAACGCAGGTTCTGTTCCGCGGTCAGGTAGCCGTCGAGGGTCGGGTCCTGGAAGACCAGGCCGATGTTGCGGCGGACCTCGTCGCGCTGGGAGACGATGTCGTGCCCCGCGACCGTGGCCGTCCCGCCGGTCGGCGTCACGAGCGTGCAGAGCATGCTGATCGTGGTCGTCTTCCCGGCGCCGTTGGGCCCGAGGAATCCGAACACCTCGCCGGGCGCGACCTCGAAGTCGACACCCTTGACGGCCTCGACCTTCCCGTAGATCTTCTGCAGCCCTCGGACCGCCACGGCGGGATCCGCCTTCGGATCTGGCTCCTGAAGCCCTTCGATCTCCGCTGCTGGATTCATCGCCGTCCCTCTCCTTCGTCCTCCGCCTCATCGTCGGCGAGGATCCTGAAGATCTCCCGCCGGGTGTTCTTGAGCAGCTTCTTCGTCTGCGCGACCTGTCCATCCGAGGCCACCTGGGTGAGATGCACGAACGCCTCGCCCAGCTGCCCCCACAGCAGCCTCAGCTCATGCCGGTCCTCCGGCATGCTCCGCGCCACCTCGTCCCACGGCTCCGCCCCCGACCACTCATCGGCCCGCCGCCGACCTTCGTCGGTCAGCCGATAGGTACGGCTACCGCCGGACTCTTCCGCTCTGACCAGCCCTTCGTCTTCGAGCTGCTGCAACGCCGGATACACGGAGCCCGGGCTGGGACGCCAGATCCCGCTGCTGCGGCGGGCGATCTCTTCGATCATCTGGTAGCCGTTGCGGGGTTCCTCGTGGAGGAGGCGCAGGAGCGCTTGCCGTACATCCCCTCGCCGGACCCTCGGCCCCTGAAGGGGGACCCCGCGCGCCGGTGGGCGCGGGACATCGAACGGGCCCACCCCGCCATGGGGAGGAAAGGGAGGAGGAGGGGGCGGGAAGGGAGGCCCGCCCACCCACATCAGATTGTCTTCCATGGCACCACCCAACTATCGAGATACGTGAACGATATATCTAGATAGTTGGCGAAGCAATGGGATTTTGGGCGTTTTGTTGCTGATCGCCAGGAGGGATGCCCCTGGCCGACGCGCGGGAGCGAGCCCGGCCCTATCAGCCTGCGGCTATTACCTCGATCTCGACGAGCCAGTCGCTGACCAGCGTCTCAGCGACGATCGCCGTGGTCGGGATGAGGCGGTTGCCCAGGGCGGCCACGCGAGCCTTCGCGTTCGCCTCGGCGTAGGAGGCATCACGCAGGTAGCTGGTGAGCCGCACGATGTTGTCGACGGTCATGTCGGCGGAGGCGAGGATGGCTCGGAGGTTCGACCAGATGAGTTCGAGCTGCTCTGCGAGCGTCTTTCCGGGTACGCCCGCGGGATCCAGCCCCATCGTCCCGGCGCGTTGTTCGAGCTCACCGACGTACGACCTGGCACGTCATGGCCGGACGGCCACCACTCGGAAGCTGACACCGCGGGTCATCCGGGACACCGACTCGATCTGGAAACCGGCCTGCTCCAAGAACGGCCGGGGATCGCGGGTGAGGTAGTCGGCTGCGAACCGTACGAACAGCGGTTCCACCAGCCGCATCCCAGCCCGGATGATCAGGTTGCTGGACGGCCCATGCTCGGCCAGCACGAATCGGCCGCCCGGCTTGAGCACGCGGTAGGCCTCGCGCGCCGCGGCCGCCGGGTCCGGGATGGTGCACATCGTGAACGTGGACAGTACGGTGTCCGCGATGCCGTCGGGCAACTCCAGGTGCTGCACATCGCCCTGCCGCAGCTCCACCCGCTCGCCCAGGCCGAGACGCGCCACCCGCCGCCGCGCCAGTTCCAGCATGGGCTCGGACAGCTCGATCCCGACCACCGTGACGTCGGGACCGTACAGCGGCAGGTTGAGCCCGGTGCCGACCGCGATCTCCACAACGTGGCCGCGTGCCTCCCCGACGGCCCACTCCCGGCTCCCCGGGAACAGGCGCCGCTCCCAGGCCTGCATCTGGTTGTCATACCGATCCGCGATCCGGTCGAATACCCGGCGCACGTCGGCACCCGTGGTAGTACGCATCGAGCGACCTCTCTGGAACGGGAACTCACGACATAAGGCGGCGGAACATCGCCCTTTCGATGACCGTAACTCCCGTTTGAACACCATGCGAAGCCAGGCAACAGCGGCTCGATCGGCGCCCAAAGCGTCCCGGTCACAACCAGTCGCGGCGTTTGAAGACGAGGTAGAGGGTTGCGCAGACGACGCCCATGAGGACGACGGCCAGGGGGTAGCCGAAGGTCCAGTGGAGTTCGGGCATGTTGTCGAAGTTCATGCCGTAGATGGTGCCGACCAGGGTGGGGGCGAAGAGGATGGCGGCCCAGGCCGAGATCTTCTTGACCTCGTTGCCCTGGGCGATGCTGGCGGCGGTGAGTTTGGTCATTTCCTCGTTCTGGGCCTGGCTGACCAGGGTGGAGTTGACGATGAGGATGTCCTGGAGCATCTGGCGGAAGCCGGCTACGCGCTCGGTGACGACGATGGCGTGGTCGGCGACGTCGCGGAGGTAACTCTGGAGTTCCTCGTCGGCGCCGTACTTCGGGGAGCCGGCGATGAAGCCGTCCAGCATGGCGATGAGGGGGGTGGTGGCGCGCTGGAACTCGATGACCTCGCGGGAGAGGGCGTAGATGCGGCGGGGCGCGGCGGGGTCGCCGCCGAAGACCTGGACTTCGATTTCGTCGATGTCGTTCTGGAGTCCGGCGACGACGGGGGCGTAGCCGTCGACCACGGCGTCCAGGATCGCGTACAGGACGGCTTGGGGGCCCTGGCGGAGGAGGTCGGGGTCGGCTTCCATGCGGCGGCGGACCACGGCCAGGTCGGGGGCTTCGCTGTGCCGTACGGTGATGACGAAGTCGGGGCCGAGGAAGACGTGCAACTCGCCGAAGGCCACTTTTTCGGGTTGGTCCAGGTATTGAGCGGCCCGAAGGACGACGAAGAGGGTTGTGCCGTATCTATCGGCTTTGGGGCGTTGATGGGCGACGATGGCGTCTTCGATGGCGAGGTCGTGAAGGGAGAACTCCTCGGCCACCTTGATGAGTTCGTCGTCTTCTGGGCGGTAGAGCCCGATCCAGGCCATCGATCCGGGCCGATCGCGGAGGCAGTCGATCGCGCCGCCGAGGGAGAGCGGCGAGTCGACACGCTGGCCGTTCACGTAGATGGCGTTGTCGATCACGCTCTGTTTGATCGACTGGTCGTCCTCGCGACGGGGGTCCATCGAGTGCTCGGGCGCGAGTTCCCGCTTCATCCAGGATCGCAAACGAAGTCTTGCCACACGCTGACGTTATCCCCGAAATGATGACGTATACCGATGGTGTTCGGCATACGGGACAATGATCGCCAATGAAGTTTCGCTTTCCTGGAGGTGGCCGCGCTGGAGGCGTTATGGAACCAGCTGATCGCGACGCAGGCCGCGCCCCCGTTGTGGCTGATCGGGGTGTCTGGGCTGGTGGCGCTGATCGTCGTGGGATATCGGCCGTCCTGGCATCTGTCGCGGGGGTTGATCACGATCGCCCATGAGGGCGGGCATGCGCTGGCCGCTGTGCTGACGCGGCGGAAACTGCGCGGCATTCGCCTGCATTCGGACACGTCCGGGGTGACGCTGACCCGAGGCAACCCGACCGGGCCAGGAATGATGATCACGGCGGCGGCGGGGTATGTGGCGCCCTCGCTGGTGGGGGTGGGGGCGGCTTGGCTGACCTCGGCCGGATATGTGACGTTGCTGCTTTGGGGGGTTCTGGCGCTTCTCGCGTGCATGCTTCTGTTGATCCGCAACGCGTTCGGGGTTGTCTCCCTGCTGGTGGTGGGCGGGGCGGTGTTCGCGGTGTCGTGGTTCGCTCCGGCTGATGTGCAAGGCGTCATCGCGTATGGAGCGGCCTGGTTTCTGATGCTTGGTGGGGTACGGCCGATCCTTGAACTCCAGGGGAAGCGACGGCGCGGCCGGGCGCCGGATTCGGACGCGGATCAGCTGGCGCGGCTGACGCGGATTCCCGGAGGGTTCTGGGTGCTGGTGTTCTTTGTGATCGCGGTGGCGGCGCTTGGGTATGGGGGGTATCTGCTGGTTCGGTCGGAGATTGCGCTGCCGTTGGCATTCCTAAGCTAGGGACACGCGTCCGATCCCGAATTCGACGGACAAGTACTCCTGGCGCAGTGGCGGAACCCCGGTGCTGTTCGTGGGCAGCCACCACAAGAAGCCCGCCTGCGACGCCGTCCTGTCCGCCCTCGGCGGCGCTCCCGGTGGTCGCCGTTCCCTGGCCGCCGGCATTCCCAGCCCGCCGGCATTCCCAGCCCGTGGGCATTCCCAGATGGATGGCGCTCCCCGACCGTCCGCGTTCCTAGCCTAGGAAGGCTTGGACGTCGGAAATTTCGTCGTTGAGGGGGACTTGTTCGGCGAAGAAGGTGGGCGTGATCTGTTTTTGGCGGATCGTCCATGTGCCGGTGACCGTGGCGTTCACGATGATCGTCGGTCGGATGATTCCGCCGCCGGGATGGATCTCTCGGACGTGGGACAACATTCCTTCGCGGTTGCGCCAGCCGAGGAGGTATTCGTCGAAGGCGGGCAGCAGCCGTACCAGATCGGCGGGTGGGTGGGGTTGTCTCTCGGGTGATTGCGCGAGTTTCCAGGCGCGGCGGGCGTCGCCCAAGGAGACGCCTGACCAGGCGGCGAGGTCTTCCGGACCCGCGGGGCTGTGGGCGTGGAGATAACGTTTCGCCAGCTCGGTGAGTGCTTTGTCACGGTCAGGTTCGAAGGCGAGAGGAGCCCCAAGCCAGTCGGCGGTGTGGACATATGTGGCTTTGCCATCACGGTTGGGGCCGAGCACGAGGAGCCCCTTCTCGGCGGCGAGGGCGGCCAGATGAATGACCGTTTGGCCGTGGGCTGAGGAGTTCAACCGGGCGGCGAGTTCTGCCTTGGTCAGCGGGCCTTGGTCACGCATCGCCCGGTCCACACGATTGACGAGCTGTTCCGGGGTCTGTCCCTCGACGCCGAGCTGGCGGAGTCTGCGCATCGCGTTCTGGACTCCTGGGCGTACCAGGGAGAGCAGCCAGGGCAGGTCGTCCGCGGCGATCAAATGGAGCGTGCCCCGAGGCCCCCAGGCGCGAACGATCTCCGCTTCGGCCAGCGCGCTCTCCACGCCCGTCCGGTGGAACCCCGTCCCCCGCGCACGCAGCGCCAGCGCCGCCGCGCGCGCGTCCTGTGCCTGTACGGCGAGCAGGTGCCGTACGACCCCGGCGGGAGTGCCAGGTGGGCGGTGCAGCAGCTGGGACACCGCCCGCGCAGGCCACAGATCGTTCATGGGGATTCCTCAGAAGGTCGGCTTGCCGGAGAACTGTCGGCGGCGTGTCCTACGGTAGGGCGCGTGCTTGAGGAGAACGTGCCGGAGACGCTGGATGCCGCGCTGACCGATGAGGCGGTGCTCGTCACCTATCGGAGGATGTTCGCGGCGCTGGCCCGCGATAGCGGGGCCGTGGTCGACGATCCGGAGCTCGTGGACATCGCCGAGACGTTGTTCGCCGCGTTCGCGGAGGCCGGGGAGGAGTGGCTGACGCATGAGCAGATGCGGCATGCCTGCCGCGCCTATCCGGCCGATCAGTTCGAGAATCGGCTGCGGGTGCTGCGCGGGCTCGGCGCGGTTCGCGAGGTGTTCCCCAAGCCGAACCAGCTCCGATATCGGGCGTCGTTCACCTCGGTCGTCGGGTTGATGTTCATCCGGCGGATGATGGATGACGGCGGGCAGAGCGAGATGCATCGCCTGCTGGCGTTGGAGGATCTCAACGTCGCCGATCCGCGGACCACGATGGAGCAGGCCAGGCAATCGGCGTACAACCTGGCCAGGGCGTTCCGGTTGTGGGCGCTGGAGCTGATCACGCTCAGCACGGGGACGATCGAGGAGTTGCGGGAGCAAGCACCCAAACTGTGGGGCACCGAGGAGATCGCCCGCCGGGCGCAGAGCCTGCACGGCACTATTCTCGGCCGCTGGCCCGCCCTGGATCGGACGTGCACCGACCTGCGTACGGCGATCTACGCCTACAGCGACGCCTCCCGCCGCGCCGCCGGACGATTGGCCGATTCCGCCGGAACCACCAGGAACCTCACCCTTCTCCCCTCTGAAACCTGGCGCACCTTCGCCCAGACCGCGACCAGGGAACGCCTCGCCGCCGTTCTCGACGGTTTCGCCTTCGACGCCGCCGCCCCCTGGCACGATCCCGCCGCGATCGCCCAGGCCGTCGATGAGGCCCCTCGCCCGGCCCCGATCCGGCCGACCCCGCCCAGGTCCCCTCTTCCCGACCCGGGCCCCGAGAATTCGTACGCTCCGGTCATCACCGGCCTCGACCGTCTGACCACCGTCGCCGAAGCCGCCCTCGCCGGCCGGTCCGAAGTCCCCCTCAGCGAGATTCTCACCGACCGCTGGCCCGCGATCCGCCGCCTCCTGGCCGACCTCACGGCCGCCGACCTCCGTTCCGAACTGCCGTACCGGTTGCGCTGGTCCGACACCCTGACCTCACATCCGGAAGGTCACCCCAGCTGGCTCTCTCACGGCACCTTCGAAAGGCACCCAACCGATGCCTGAACCCGAGCCACAGACCCACGCATCGCGGGACGACTTCGAAGCCACCCGATCCAGACCTGATCGTCCGCTACGGATCCGCGAAATACAGAGCACCTTGGAAGGCGCCCAACCAGTACTTGGTCATCAGCCACCACAGACCTCGACAACGCGGAGCACCTTCGAAGCCACCCGGTCGGTGCCAGGTCAACCACCGGTCCACGCATCGCGGGACGCATTGGACGGTTCCCGGCCTGTGCCGGAACGGCAGCCGCATGCGCACGCTCGGGCCCGGATGAATGGGGTTCTCCCTCTGAGCCCGGCTGAGAGCGTTCCTGCGGGGTTCGTCCGGCTCGCGCAGGGTCTCGCGCAGGGTGAGGCCGCGCTGGCTCTCGCCCAGTGGCCGGATGGCGCTACGCCGTCGGTGCTGGATGAATACCAGCTTCCCGCGTTTCCCGTCGAGCGTTCGGGCGAGACCCGGCGCATGCTCGCGGCCTGTCTCCGGGTGTGCTGGACCGACCTTGGCAGCGATCCCTGGCCAGGCGCTGCCGTTCCCGTGGCATCCGTGCTCACCTGCTACCGGGCGCTGACGGGCCGCCCCGACGATTCCACCCGAAGCTGGGCGATCGGCGCCCTCCGCCGCCTCAACGACACCGCCTGGATCACCCTGACATCCGGCTTGGACGACATCGCCACACGCGGCGGGCGAGCCAGGCTTGGTGATCTGACGAAGGCGTATGTCCGGCTTGGTCCCCGCTGCGCTACCTGGCCCGCCGATTCGCATGCCCAGCTCCGCGAGCTGATGCGAAGAATGCCGGTTCCCCCGCCGAACGAGGGCACAGGGTCCGAGCAGCTGCCGGTGAGCGGTTACCGGGACGACGGGGCCGCCGATCTGGAAGATCTCCTATCCTCGTATGACGAGCGCCGCCGGGCGGAGCTGGTGGCGGCGTTCATGGTCGTCGAGCAGGTCGCGGAACCCGTGCACGAGGCACGGTTCGCCGCCCTGCGCGACCCGGCGCTGCGCCGTACCCTCGCCGACATGCTGTCCCGGCGTGGCCGAACGCTGATCCAGCGCCGCGACACCTGGATCTCCGGCTACCAGGACGGCATCGCATCCGGCGACGGGCAACTCTCCGAGGGCGAGCGCGCGGTCCTGACCCTGGTGCTGATCCATTCCGTGGCGATCCCCCGCTCTGAGGGCCTGCTATCCGAGGACACCTGGCTCTCGCCGTATCCCGTGCCAGTCGAGGAACTGCGCAAACGAACCCTCCTCCCGATCGGCGAACTGGACGCCGCCCTCAGGACACTCCGCCACGCCGGACTCCTCACCCAGATCAAGAGCGCCGACGAAATCTCCGGCGGCTACGTTCCCGGCCCTCAGTTCCACCGCCTCACCCAAGCCGCCCGGGCCCGCCTCCAGGAGGAACTCATCCTTGCCGCCGGCCCGCACACCCCCCTGGCCATCGCCATCCGCTCCCGCCGAGCCACCACCACAAGGGGACAAGCGTGACGCAACCCTCGCCAGCTCCCTCCGACTTCACCCCTGCGGAGAGCGAAACCACCCGCCCACCAACACGACCAGCCACAAAGAAGACCACCACGACCGCCAACCTCACCCCTGCGGAGAGCGAAACCGCCAATCCGCCAGCACGGCCCACCGCAAAGAAGGCCAGCACAACCGCCAACCGCACTCCTCCGGAGGACGAAACCACCCAACCGCCAGCACGGCCAGCCACAAAGAAGACCGATACGACCATGCGTGATCCATCCGCCAAGGGCACCGGCCCTGGGGTGCGTCCGGCGAGCAGGAGGGCGGGAGCCGTACCGACCCTGCCCGAGACGGCCGCAGCCATGCGGACGGCGACCGACACGGCCGCGACGGCGGCGTCGATCGCGGATGTCGCGATGCCAGCTCCATCGCGGACTGTGAACGTCATCACCCCCACTCCATCTGCGACGCAGAACATAGTTCCGCGAGCGGGAATGACGTCAGACGCGACCGCGGCGGTCCTCACCCCCACGGTGACGGAGAATGTGGTCGGGGATCGGGTGTTGGTGGCTGTGCAGGCGATCAATATTTCGCGGTTGTCGACGCATCCGGTGCCGACGGTGCCGGGGACGTTGATCGTGGTGGCGGGGGCCGGGCCCAAGGACTCCAATGGGGCGGGGAAATCGTCGTTTATCGCGGCGATCACGGCGTTGCTCGGGGATGAGCAGTGGCGGTTCGCGTCGGGGGCGAAGGCCGTGTCCGAGCTGCTGTTCAACGCCGAGTTGGCGGCGCAGGGTGATCAGCAGTGGGCGAGCGCCGATCACGGATACATCATCGGTGTCTTCGACGTGCCCTCGGCGGGGGTGCCGATCACGGTCTGGGTGCGGGTGAATCAGGAGGCGCCGCATCTTGAAGTGCGCTGGGCGGAGGGCGTGCGCCTGGCCAGGGCGGCGTCCGAGGCCGATCGGGTCAGCAGAGCCGATGAGCTGTGGGCGGAGCTGCCGAAGAGCGCGGGGCGCCGGGACGTGGTGGCCCGTGACCTCACCCGGGTGCTTTATGGGGATCGTGTGAGGTGTGTCTCGTTCCTGTCGACGTCGGTCCGGAGCAAGGTCGCCACGAACCTGCTCTCGCAACCGCTGAACGAGATCTCGCCCGAGCGCATCTTCGAAGCGATCGCCGCGCTGACCGGCCTGGACGGGGAGCTCGACCAGGAACGCGAAGCCCGGCGCGACGAGCACGCCAAACGTGTCCGCGCCGCCCAAGCCGAGGAACGCCTGCGGGAATTCGAGCGAGACTCGGCCGCGCTGCTCGGCACGTTCGACCGACGTGACCAGGCCAGAGCCCGGCTGGCCGAGGCACTGCGCTGCTGGCGGGGCAGGATCGCCCGCCGATTCGTCGACGCCGCGGACCGCGACCAGGAACTCAAGACCGACCTCACCGCCCACGAGGACGCCGCCGACACCGCCTCCGAGGCGATCGCGGCGGTCAAGACCGAGATCAGCGGATTGAAGGACGACTCGCTCGACCGAGCTCTGGCCGCCGCCCGCCGCGAACTCGCCGCCATCCAGGTTCGCGCCAACAAACTGGAGACCGAACGCGCCGTCATCCAGAACACCGCCGACGAACTCCGCGCGCGAATCCCCGCACTTGAGGATCTTCAGCGCCAATCCGACGGCCTTGACGTCCCCACGGCGAACACCGAACTCGCCGACGCCCGGCATCGCCTCAACGAGGCGCTCAAAGCCCAGGGCGTGGCCGACCGTGAAGCCCAAACCGCGGAATCCGCCCTCCAAGAAGCGGAGAACGGCCCCGCCTCCGCCCAGCTCAGAGCCCTGTCCGCAGCAGGCCTCCCCGCCGCCAGCCTCCTGGACGCCCTCGACGTCGCCGAACACGCCCACGACACCCTGCCCACCCCCGGCGGATGGCCCCACGACCTCGCCGTGATCATCGACTCTGGACACATGCGGGCAGCCGCACAAGCATTGGCGGATCTGCCCGGCTCTGTCCTGGTCAGTCCCGCCGGAGTGACCGTGATCGGGGCTTTCGAAGACGCCGTGACCGGCCGTGACGCACGCATCAAAGCCGCCGAACAACGCCTGACCCGGGCACGGGACACCCAGCAACGAGCACTCCACGCCGTACGCCAAGCCGAAGAGGGAGTAGCCGCCGCGAAACGCCGCGTAGAAGGCGCCGAGGCCACCATCCGACTCGCCGAAATCCACCGGCGACTGACAGACCAGCGCGACCAACTCGGCATCCTGCAAGCGGCCATCACCGAACTGACCCCCGCCCTGGACACCGCAGAACAGGAAGTGAGCACCCTCGACTTCCGCGCCAGAACCCGCAACATGGAGATCGAACGCCTCGACACCCGCCGCCAGCGCCTGGAATCCGAACGCGACCAGGCCAGACTCCGAGCCACCGAGATAGCAACCGAACGCCACGCCCTCGACCTCCCAGCCCTGTCCCAAGAATGGGCAAGCAACTGGCCTCCTCCCCCAACGGCTCAGCCGAGAACGGCAACAGGCTCCACGGCCCGCACCCCAGAATCGGCCCGTAGTCCAGAAACGAGCGGCACGCCGGGCGAGCGAGTGGGCCAACCGCTGTCTGGCGACCTACCCAGCGGCGCTGCCGACGGCCAAGAGGCGGCCCGTGCCCCAGGGACGGGCGGCATTTCGATGGCCGCCCGCATCTCGGAGAGCGGCGGCACCCCGGAAACGGCGCGGACCCCGAAGGCGGCCCGCATCCCAGAAGCGGACAGCATTTCGAAGGCGGCTCGCGCACCAGGGGCGAGCGGCAGGCCGGAGATGGTCCGCGAGCTGGAGGCGGCCCGGGACTGGCTGACCGCCGCCGACGCCTTGACCGCCGACGAATGGTGGCGCACTGCCGAACGGCACCTTGACGCCGCCCTGCGGGCCACATTCGCCGAAACCGATGAGACTCCCGAAGAGCTCGATTTCCTCATCAGAGAGCGCCGCGGCGGGCGCTCTGCTCAGGAACTGGCGACCTTCCCCGCCCTCTGCGCTTCCCTCGCCTCTTACCTTCGCGGCCAGGAAGAATACGAACGCCACCAGCGCCGCCAAATCGAATCCCAGGTGACATCGCGCCGCCGCGACCTATCCGCCGCCACCAAAGGCGCCGAAGAAGCCGCCCAATCCACTGCCGTCCACCGTGCCGCCCTGACCGAAGCCATCAGAACAAGGCTCGCCCGAGTGGCTGAAGAATTCGGAAAACTGGACACCGGTTACGGCGGCTACGGCGCCACCCTCGACTTCCCTGTCCCCACCGCCCCCGCAGACCCGGAACAGCGCTGGTCCTGGCGAGTGATCCCCAAATGGCGTCGCGGCGAAGGCCAGAGCTACGTCCCCTACAATCGCCGCGCCAACACCGCTCTCATGGACGAGAAAGCGGTCAAACTAGTCTGCGCCGCCGCCATCGCCTCCTCCGGCGGCACCCACCTGACCCTCGTCCTCGACGAACTAGGCCGCAACCTGGGCAAGGAACACCGCCGAGAAGCCGTCTCCCTGTTCCGCCGAATAGGCGAAACCCACGGCATCACCGTAATCGGCGCCCTCCAGGACGACATGGAGCCCTACGCCATTGACGCCTGCGGCCAGTACATCAAACTCCGCCGCTCCTCCGACACAACCCCCTACAACGACCCCCCAATCATCATCGCCCACGACCGCCACCCCGAACGAGTCCACACCCTCAGCCCCTGGATAACTCGCTGAGTTACCTGAATCGGTCTTGGGATCCGTGGGAACGGAGGCAAGAAGCAGCCTCCGGAAAGGAGGATTCTTGGCCGGTGGATCAATTCTCAAATGCTTTCAGGCCCGGGATTCACGCTGAATCCCGGGCCCGCTCCAGGATGCCGTCACGGGTTCAGGCGGATGTAGCCCGTTGCCGTCAGGCGGCCACCATGATCCCGGATCCTCGTGTCCCAGTTTGGCTCGCCGGGACGTGCACCCACTACCAGCCCCTCATGCGCCAGGAGGGGGGCTACAAGTTTGTACTCGATTGCAGCGGCCCGACGACCCGATCGTCGTACCGCCTCCGCCATGAGGAGTGCTTGAAGGGGACCATGAGTCACCAGCCCCGCGTACCCCTCGACGTCGCGGGCGTAGTCGCGGTCGTAGTGGATGCGGTGGGCGTTGTACGTCAGCGCTGAGAATCGGAAGAGCAGCGTCGGGTCGGTCTCGACCTCCCACTCCTCCCACTCCTTACGCTCCGGCGGCTGCGGTACGAACGTACGGGCTGCAGATTCGGACCCGGGGCCGGGGCGAGCGGCGTCACGGTATACGACGTCCTGTTCCTCCACCACCGCGACATCCTCTGCTTGGGTGATCGTGTGTCTGACCGTCACGAAGGTCAGACGCCCCGATCGCCCCTCCTTGTCGGCGACCGAGGTGATCTCCGACCTGCGGGTGGCCTCTCGGTCCAGCATCAAGGGCCGCAGCCGGGTCACCCGGCCGCCCGCCCACATTCGGCGGCGACCTGGCTCCGGCGGTGTGGGGATCACCCCCCGGACCGGATGGCCGTCCGCCCCTAGATCTGCCTGGTGCGGACACTCGAGGAGGTAGAGCCAGTGCCATAGCAATGGCAGGCCGTCTCGCTCCAGGTTCGGAGGCGCGACGTCGAGCAGCCGGGCCAGGGCGACGGCCGGCGCGGGCCGCACGATCTCCGTCCACACAATCACGTGGGAGTCGCTCATCGACCCACCACATCACGAGGTGCCAGGAACTCGGCGCGGAGCAGGTCATTGTGCTCGCCGAGCCGGGGCACGGCCCCCATCGGCGCCTCCTGCCCGACGATCGACGCCGGCGGCAGCAGGGCTTGGAACGAGCCGCCTGAGGTCGTCACCGTTCGCCACCGCTCTCGCGCGAGCAGCTGCGGATGGCTCAATAGGTCCGCGGGCGTACGCATCCGGGCGCAGGCGATCCCCGCGGCGTCGAGGCGGGCGACGACCTCGTCCACGCCGAGACGGCTGAAGGCTGCCTCGATCAACGGCCGGATCGCGGCGTCGTTCGCCACCCGCTCAGGGTTGCGCGCGAAACGTGGGTCCTCGACCAGGTTCGAACGATCCAGCACCTCACGACAGAGGCGTTCCCACTCCCGGTCGTTCTGGACGCTGAGGAAGACCAGCGCGCCGTCACCTGCGGCGTACGGCCCGTACGGCGCGATCGAAGCATGCCTGGCACCGGTACGGCGAGTCGCCTGTCCGCCGTACCCCGAGTAGTACGCCGGCTGCAGCATCCACTCGCCGAGCGCGTCGATCATGGCCACCTCGATCGTGGCCCCCACGCCCTGAGTGGCACGTTGCAGGAGCGCGGTCAAGATACCGGAGTAGGCGTACATGCCCGTGGCGATGTCGGCGATAGAGATCCCGACCTTGCTCGGCTCCTCGCTGGTGCCCGTCGCCATCACCAGACCGGCCTCGCACTGCACGAGAAGGTCGTAGGCCTTCCGCCCACCGTCCGGCCCTCCGGTCCCGTACCCGGAGATCGAGCAGTGGATGAGCTCCGGTCGTCGCTCGCGGAGGGTCACCGCGTCCAGTCCCAGCCGCTCGACGGCTCCGGGGGTCAGGTTCTGCACGAGGACGTCAACCCGGTCGATGATCGCGTCCAGCACCGCACGATCGGCGGCGGACTTGATGTCGAGCTCGATCGACTCCTTGCCTCGATTGAGCCACACGAAGTAGCTGGACTCACCGTGCACCGTGCGGTCGTAGTCACGAGCGAAGTCCCCGGCTCCGGGGCGCTCGACCTTGATGACCCGTGCGCCGAGGTCGGCCAGTTGGCGCGTCGCGAACGGCGCCGCGACCGCCTGCTCGAGCGCCACGACCGTCACGCCGGAAAGGGGAAGCATCTGACCTCACTGAGGGTGGGAGCGCAGGATGTTCCGGGCGCGCTCGACGACGGGCTTGTCGACCATCCGGCCGTCCGGAGCACTGCTCACGGCTACTGGCGACTCGTCCTGGGCACGGAGCACCTCGCGCGCCCAGGCGATCTCTGCCTCAGCGGGCGCAAGACCTCTCGCGGCGGCGGCGAGCTGGGCCGGATGGATGCACAGCTTGCCGCGGAAGCCCAGGCTCCGCGCACGACGGGCGTCCCTCTCGACGGCGTCGGCGTCGTGGATGAGCGTGGTGACGCCATCGACCGGGGCGGGGAGCCCGGCCACCCTTGAGGCTAGGACCAGGCTGCTGCGCGCGTGGAGCAGCGGCGTCGGGTCATCCTCGACACCGAGATCGGCGGCAAGGTCCAGCGAGCCGAACGCCAGCCGCGCGACGCCCGTCCCCGTCGCAACCTCATGGACCCGATGAAGGCCCAACGCCGTCTCGATCAGCGCGACCACCGGGCCCATCCGTTCGCTGACCGCAGCCAGCACGCCCGGGGACTCGGCCTTCGGCACCATGACGCCCGCGAGCCCCTCGACCCCCTCCAGGGCGTCGAGGTCATCGGCGAACCAGGGCGACGCGGCATCGTTGACCCGCACCCAGGCACGTCCGCCGGAGCCGAGCCACTCGCGGACCGCCGAACGTGCTTGGTCCTTGTCCTCGGGGCGGACCGCATCTTCGAGGTCGAGCAGAACCGCGTCGGCGCCCGAAGCGACCGCCTTACCGAACCAATGGGCGTCGCTGCCTGGGACGAACAGCCACGTCGCGGCCCCGGCCACCGTCATCGCGCCACCCGGTTGCGCGCCACGAGCTGGCGGACGATGACGTTCTTCAGGATCTCGTTGGTGCCCTCGCCAACGATCATCAGCGGCGCGTCTCGGAAGTAGCGCTCGACATCGAACTCGGTGGAGTAGCCGTAGCCGCCGTGGATGCGGACCGCGTCCAGCGCGATCTTCATCGCGGTCTCCGACGCGAACAGCTTGGCCATCCCGGCCTCCATGTCCGCGCGACCGTCGTCGTACCGGCGCGCCGCGTACTGGACCAGCTGCCGCGCCGCGGTCAGCTGGGTCACCATGTCGGCCAGGTAGTTCCCGACGGACTGGTGCTTCCAGATCGGCTGGCCGAAACTCTCCCGTTCCTGGCTGTACTTGAGCGCATCCTCCAAGGCAGCGCGGCCGACGCCGAGGGCACGGGAGGCAACCTGGATCCGCCCGATCTCGAGACCGCGCATCATCTGACCGAAGCCGCGGCCCTCCTCGGTCCCGAGCAACGACGTCGCAGGGACTCGGAGGTCGTCGAAGGCCAGCTCGCAGCTCTCGACGCCCTTGTAGCCGAGCTTGGGGAGGTCACGTGACACCGAGAAGCCGGGACCCTTCTCGACCAGCAGGATGCTGATCCCGCTGTGCGTCGGCTGCGCATCGGGGTCGGTCAGGCACAGCAGCGCGATGAGTTGTGAGCGACGGGCGTTGGTGATCCAAGTCTTCGACCCGTTGATGACGTAGTCGTCGCCGTCCCGGCGAGCGACGGTGCGCATCGCCTGCAGGTCGGATCCACCGCCGGGCTCGGTCAGCGCCATCGTCGCCCGGATCTCACCGGTTGTCATCCGCGGCAGGTAGTGGTCCTGCTGCTCCTGGGTGCCGAAGTTGACGAGGAGCTTCGCCACGACGCTGTGGCCGCCCATGGCACCGGCAAGGCTCATCCAGCCGCGCGCCAGCTCCTCGGTCACCGCGGCGTAGCAGGGCGTGGACACCCCCGCGCTGTTCCACGGCTCGGGAATCGCGAGACCGTAGACCCCCATCGACTTCATCTGCTCGATGAGCGTCTCGGGGTAGGTGTTGGCGTGCTCGAGATCCCGGACGACCGGCTTGACCTGCCGGTCGACCCAGTCCCGCACCACCGACACGATGGCGGACTCCTCGGCGTTCAGCTCGTACATCCCATGCTCCTATCTATCGCCGGGCCGCGCCGGTCAGGCGACGGTGGGTCAGCAGCGACGAGACCGCGACTGCCACGATGACCGCGCCACCGTTGAACACCGGCTCGACCCAGTCCGCGGCACCGGCCAGGGTCAGGCCGTTGATGCTGATAGCCACGAAGAACACGCCGACGAGCGTCCCGGCGACGGTGTAGCGGCCGGGCCGGATCGTCGTCGAGCCGAGGAAGATCGCCGCCAGAGCAGGCAGCAGGTAGCCGACGCCGACGCCGGAGGCCGCGCTGCCGGTACGGGCGAGCAGCAATGCACCGGCCAGGCCGGCGAGCGCACCCGACGCGACGAAGCTGAGGGTGACCGTCCGCTGGACCGGGAGGCCGACGAGGTGCGCGGCCGACTCATTGACTCCGACCGAGAGCAGCCGCCGGCCGAAGACCGTCAGGCCCAGCAGGAACGACACGCCCAGCGCGACCGCGACCACGAGGACGACCGGCCGCGGAACGCCCAGCCAGAGTCCGTTCCCGAAGTTCGTGAGCGCCTCGGGCACACCCACGATCGTCCGGTAGCCCGACCAACTGGCGGCCACCCCGCCGAGCAGGGTCGCCATCCCCAGGGTGATGACCAGCGAGTTCGCACGGCAGTAGGCGACCAGCACCCCGTTGGCCAGGCCGATGATCGCGCCGGTCCCGACGGCGAGGCCAATGCCGACCAGGATGGGGAGGTCCATCGAGGTGGTGGCCTTGGCCGCCGCGATCGACGTCAGCGCGACGATCGCCCCGACCGAGAGGTCGAATCGGTGGGCGACCAGCGGGATCAGCGCGGCGAGCGCGACCAGGATCAGCACCGACTCGTTGGCCACGATGTTGCGGAAGTTCGATGTGGTCGGGAACGTCGCCGAGGTCGCCGGGTTGATCGCGAAGTAGGCGGCCACTGCCGCCAGCAGGATCACGAGCCCGAAGCGCTCGGCGACGCGCGGCAACGAGGTGAACGGTTGACGCTGCGACACCTCCTCGATGTCTGGACTCATGGCGCGCGTCACGCTCTGGCCGTCATGCGATGTCATTTCGGTGCCTTCTCATGCTGGTAGACGTTCTCGAAGATCCAGCGCCGCGTGATGCGGTCACCCGAGGCCTCGCACGTGACCCGACCGTCGACGAGGACGATCACCCGGTCCGCCAGGTAGAGCAGCTCGTCGAGGTCCGACGTCGCGAGGAGCACGCCTGCGCCAGCGGCGACTGTGGCGTCGATCTGTGCGTAGATGTCGGCCCGTGCGCCAACGTCAACCCCCTGCGTCGGCTCGTCGAGGAGCAGCACAGCTGGGGAGGTCCTCATCGCGCGGGCGATGATGGCCTTCTGCTGGTTCCCCCCGGAAAGCCTGGAGATGGGCGCATCGATGGCGCCCTTGATCCCGTAGGCAGCCACGTCCCGCTCGGCGTCGCGGCGTTCGGCGGAACGGCGCAGCCACCCGCCGCGTCGGTACCGACCGACCGTGGTCGCCGAGAGGTTGTCGGAGACCGAGAGGCTCTGGAACGCCGCATCGCGACCCCGTTCCTCGGGGACCATGGCCAGCCCCTTGGCGATCGCGTCCGCGACGTGGCCTCGACGCACGGGCAGGCCGGCTACCTCCACCGACCCGCTACGGGGGCGGACCGCGCCGAAGATGTTCTGCAGCAGGCTGGTTCTACCGCTTCCGACCAGTCCGGCCAGGGCGACGACCTCGCCCGAGTTGACATCGAACGAGATGCCCTTCAGGGGGCCGCCGGTGAGTCCGCGCACCGACAGCACCACGGCGTCCGACGCGGTGCGGCCCACCCGGTTGACGTCCTCGGGAGCATGTCCGGCGATGCCGGCGACCAGGCCGGCTCGATCGTGCTCCGCGGCCGGGCGGGTGTCGACGTGTCTCCCGTCGCGGAGCACCGTGATCGTGTCGGCGTATGTGAGCACCTCGTCGAGGCGGTGCGTGACGTAGAGGATGCTCTGTCCCTGCTGGCTATAGGACTTCAGCCGCCGCAGCAGCCCCTCGACCTCGTCCGCGGGCAGGCGGGTCGTCGGCTCATCGAGGACGAGGAGTCCCACCCCTCCCGCGTCACGGTCGCGGAGGCACCTGGCGATCGCGACCAGCGTCTGATCGGCCGGTCGCAGGTCGCGAACGGCTGTCCGCGCGTCGACCTCCGCACCGAGACCGTCCAGGAGTCGCTGCACGGAGCGGTGCGCCTCCCCCCAGTCGAGCCCGCCGGCCCTGCGCGGGTACGACGACCCAGCCAGGACGTTCTCGGTGACGGTCAGCTGCGGGAACAGGCCCAGATCCTGATGGACGAACCTGATGCCGGACTCCCGCGACCAACGTGGCGAGAGTCGCTCGACGTCGAAGGTCGCGTCGCCCAGCTGCAGAGATCCGCCCCGATCGGCGCCGTACACGCCCGCGAGGATCTTGATCAGCGTGGACTTGCCCGATCCGTTACCGCCGACCAGAGCGTGGAAGTGACCGGGCTCGATCGAGAAGCTGACGTCGGCCAAGGCTCTCGTGCCCGGGAAGGTCTTCGACACCCCGACGAGCGACAGCGCGCTCGCCGAGGCGTCGACGGTGGCGGGGAACACTCAGTCCACGCCCCAGATCTTCTTGTAGTTTCCCTGGTAGTTCGACGACTTCGGGTTGCCGTCGTAGACATCTCCCTCCGGGAGGTGGTCGGCGTCCATGCTTCCGATACCCGTGCCAGAGTCCACCTGGTCGACACCGGCGAACAGGCGGTTCAGCCCGTCGGCGGCGGCCCAGCCGGTCCACGTCAGCGGTCGACCGACCGCGTACGACTGGGTCCCCTTACGGATCAGCTCGATCGACGAGGGCACGCCTTCGTTGCCGGTGAGCAGGAGTCCGTCCCGACCGCTCTTGCGGGCCTGGTCGACTGCGGCGCCGACGCCCAGGGTGATCGCGGAGTCCGCGGGGACCATGACCACGCCGGCATTCGGGTGCTTCTGCAGCGCTGCCGTGGCCTTGCCCTGGAGCTTGCCACCGAAGAGGTCACCGGCAGTGAACGGGACCTCGTGCACGAGGCAACCGCCGCATTCGGCGAGCCGCTCCGCCTGCGAGTCGCCGACGAGCCGGAGGGTGGCATTGTCGTCCTGGCGCATCAGGATGATCTCGGCCTTGCCGTCGGTCTCGGCGATCACCCAGTCGGCGATCGTCGGGCCGACGAAAGTGCTCATGTAGTCCTCGTACGAGATCAGGTCGTCGTTGAACCGCAGGTATTCGTCGAACAGCGGCTTTCCGCCGCCGCTGAACTTGTCGTCGCAGTCGAGTGCGTTGCCGCCGAAGACCTTCACGTCCACGCCCCGCACGTGCTCGATCGAGGCCTTCACCATCGAGCAGTCGACGCCGAACAGCGCGACCGCATCCACCGATGCGGCGGCTGCTGCGCGCAGTTGAGCGTTGTAGACCGCTGGATCGGCCTTGCCGTCTACGAGCTTGACGTCCCAACCCAGGGCTTCCGAGGCCGCCACGAAGCCCTCGGCGGGGAGTACGCAGCCCGCTGCCTGGGTGCTGCAGGCGAGCGCCCACACGGTCTTGTCCTCCTGCGCTGGGGGCCCGGCGGCAGGCAGCGCACGGTCGGTGCCCGCGAACGCCGCCGCTGTGGCAGCCTTCGCCTCGTCGATCACGTCGGTGCTCGTCGACCCGGCAGAGCCGCTCGAGGACCCCCCGCACCCGGCCAGAGCCAGCGCCAGGAGCGGCGCACACAGCGCCGCAATACGAGTTCTCTTCATCCCATCTCCTCGATTCTTGCGGCTGCGGGTCCTGTAACCGTGCCGTCTTGTGGCAGGTCGATCGATTCATCCGAGTAACTCGATCGAGCTCTTCGGCACACCCCTGTGCCGACTACGTCCAGCCCTATCAACGTGATGTGGCCCACAGTGAGGTACCGTGAGCGGTATCGTAGGAACGATTCTGGTACCACGTCAACCCTGTCGCCACGCGCTCCGCACGCATCGGCAGCGGGTTTCGGGCACGCCTGGCCACCGTTCGTCGCAGGAGCCGATCAGACGACGGATTCAGGGCACGCGGCAGCAGGAGCTGCGCGGTACGGCGTCAGGGACGCGGTGTTCAGGCCAGTCCGCGACGGCAGAAGTGCCCGAACAGCTCCAGTGCGTCGCCGCGTGAGGCGCCGACCCGATCGAGGACCTCGGGGTCCCGCAAGCGCCGAATCACGGCACCGAGCATCTCCGCCCACAGGGCGGGTGTCCCTTCGGTCACCTCGCCCCTCTGCATCGCCTTGCGGACGATGCTCTCGAGCTCGCGGATAGCGATCTCCTGGTGCCGGTCGTAGACGTGCCGGGTCGGTGCGTAGTTCTCGACGTCGTGGATGAACTGGCGGCTGGCGCGCCGGTTGCGTTCGACCGACGCCGACAGGTAGGCCTCGATCTGATCGTGGACCCCGGCGGCGTCTTGCGCCCGCCGCAACGCGTCCTTACCCATGCCGTTGAAGAATCGGTCGATGACGCCGACCACGACCTCCTCCTTGCTCTGGCCGAGCTGGTAGAGCGTGCGACGCGAGGTGTGCGCCAGCCCCGCCATGTCACCGATTGTGAGGTGGCGGAAGCCCTCGGCGAGGAAAACCTCCTGAAGCGCATTGAGGACGTCGGCCTGCCGGGCTGAGAGCAGGTTCGGTCTCACATCGCTCATTCAGCACCTTGATCCCACGGTGGACGCCGGGCGGCCGACACGAGCGCACGGCGGTACTTTCCTGGCGAGGAGGATACCAGCGCCGCATCGTCGCCTCGTCGCCAGGTTGATCACTTGCCCTGGTGGCGCTGTCTCCACCGCGCCATCTCCGCGAACAGCTCGGTCGCCTGGGAGGCCGGCGTTTCAAGGCGGGCACCCCGGTAGGCGTTGTAGACGGTGACCACCACCCGCTCCGCCTGCGGCCAGCGCGCGTAGGGCCCGAGATCGAGATGCTCGACGGCTTCGCGCCAGGAGCGGCCCGCTGCCAGCGAGACGTCGACCCCGTCGCGAACCACCGCCAGGTAGTCGCGCATCGTGAGGATGCCGTCGACATCGGTCACGGCCCCGTGTCCGGGGACGACGACCTCAGGCCCCAGCTCGATCATGCGGTCGCATGCGGCGATCCAGCTCGATATGGAGGCTGCCCACATGATCGGCGTACCATCGTTGAACAGCAGGTCGCCGGTGAAGAGAACCCCGCAGTCGGGGACGAAGGCGACCGCGTCGCCGTATGTGTGTGCCGGCCCCAGCCGGCGAAGCTCGACCAGACGTCCCCCGACGTCGACGGTGCGTACCTCGTCGAATGTCGTGTCGGGGCCGCGCAGGATGATCCCATCGAAGGCGAACGCGCCGAAGCAGTGCTGAAAGAACTCCGACAGGAGCGGCTCGTGATCGCCCGCCACCAGACCGGCCAGCCGCTCGGGGGTCGTACCGTGTCGCATCTCGTGCTCGGTGTCAGCCGTCGCATGGATCGTCACCTCGGGTCCCAGCAACTGGTTGCCGAAGCAATGGTCTCCGTTCGCGTGGGTGTTCAGCGCAGCACTAATCGGGTGTTCATCGGTCACCGAAGTCATCGCCTCGAGCATCTCCCCGGTCAGCTCCAGGTCGAAGAGCGTGTCGATGAGGAAGGACCCCCCCTCCCCTCGGACCAGTCCCGCGTTGCTCCAACCCCACCCACCATCGGGCAGCAGCCACGCCCAGACGTCCTCGGCCACACGATGCAGCCCACGTGTGTACTCGACCACGTTCACCAGCTCCCTTAGAATCCGGACGGCAGACGGTGGACCGGGACACCGGGGACGACCCTCTGCTCCGTACGCCCCAGGAGGTCGCCCCCCAGGGAGACCACGTCCCCCGGCCTCAGCCAACGATCGAATGTGTCGGGATCCCCCGTGAGGTGCTCCAGCAGGCACCCGCCGGGCAGGGTGCCGGAGCCGATGACGTCACCGGGGCGCAGATCGGTCCCCCGCGAGACGTAGGAGACGATCTCGGCGAACGTCCAGTCCATGCCGGCGAGCGTCCCCCGAGCGATCTCCTGTCCGTTCACCGACGCCCAGATCTCCAGGTCCAGCGCGCCGTCGCGCACCGAGTCCGCGATCTCCTCGGCGGTGACCAGCCACGGACCCAGGGTCAGACCCGAGTCCTTGCCCTTCCCCTGCCCGATTCCCAGCGCCGTGTCGAGCCGCTGCAGGTCGCGCGCCGTCCAGTCGCAGAACAGGGTATAGCCGACGATGGCCTCCTGCGCGGCACGCAGGCCGAGGTCGCGACCCGTCCTACCGATGACGGCACCGACCTCGAGCTCGAAGTCGAACCAGCGCGAGCCGGGTGCCATCGGCACCTCGTCGTACGGCCCGAGGACGGAGGACGGGTTCCCGAAGTAGAACGCCGGCACCTGGTGCCACACCTCCTCCAGGTGAGGATCCCGACCGTAGGCACGGCGGCAGCCCCGGACATGGTCGAGGAACCCAACAGTGTCGCGGACCGAAGGCGGCCGCGGGAGCGGCGAGACGAGGTGGCACTTCTCGAGCGGCAGGACGTCGGACGGCGACCGCCGCAGGCGCGCAGCGACCTCTGCCACCTCACCGCCGTCGATCACCTCGATCAGGCTGGGCCCCCTGTCGTGCAGGTGGACGTCGTCCCCGACGATGAGCCCGACGCGCTCCTCGCCCTCGAGTTCGCAGGTCACCCAGCGCATGCTCGTGCCGTCCCGCTGCTCATGCCTTGGTGGTGGGTGCGCCCGACCCGGCCGTGTCCGCGCCCCACCAGTCCGGCTTGGGCGGCACGAGCCCGCCGTAGGCCTGGGACTGCTCTCGGATGTAGGCGCCGGACTCCTGGAGCCCACGCGTCGCCTTCTCGAGCAGGTCGGCACGCATCCGTCCGCCGCTCTTGACGACCTCTCCGCCGACGACCACGGTGTCCACGTCGGCGATGGTCGCGTTCATCACGATGGTCGAGAGCGGGTCAAGCGACGGGTTGAGCCTGGGCCCGCGGCGGTCGATGAGCACGAGGTCCGCTGCCTTGCCCACGTCGATCGACCCACACTCCGACTCCAGGCCCAGGCCGATGGCACCACCGAGCGTCGCGTAGTGCATCACGTCCGCTGCCTTGAGCTGAAGTCCCTCCATCGCGTAAATGCCGACCTCCTCGAGGGCCTTCTGATTGCTCCGCGCGCGCTCGCCGGACAGCATCAGCCGCATCGCGGTGAACATGTCGGGTGAGTTGTTGGACTGGATGTCGGTACCGAGCCCGGCCGCGACGCCAGCGCGGTCCGCCGCCGCGGCGATCGGGTACCCCATCCCCATGCCGAGCTCGGTCTCCGGCGTAGAGGAGACTTTGCACCCGAACTCTGCGAGGAGAGCCAGGTCTGCGGTGTCGGCGGTGTTGCAGTGGGAGTGCAGCTGGTGCGCCCACAGCAGACCGGCCTGGGCGAGCTGCTGGATTTCCGAGGGGTAGCCCGGCCGCCAGCGAGCGTTGGTGTGGGTGTGGATGAGGCAGTCGAGGTCTCGGCCCACCTGCATCTCGCGGGCGACCTGATCGATGCCGACCAGACTCATCTCCGTCGGCGCGATGCCGAACCTGACCCGGTCTTCGAGGTCGCTGGATCGGGTGTTGCGCACCCGATGGGCGTCGGCGATCCGCTGCTCCACACTCGTGAACGTCCTCGTCGTCGCCGGCTGGTCGTACAGGCCGTAGCACCACACGCCGCGGATGCCCGACTCGAGGAACGCCTCGAGACCGGCGTCGGCATGGTCCGGCGTGACGATGCAATGGTTGTAGTCGACCGAGCACGTCGTACCCGAGTCGAGCAGTCCGACGGCGGCTCCGAGCGTGCCGTTGTAGACGTCCGCCGCACGATGGATTCCGGAGTGATTCCGGCGGATGACCCAGACGTAGTCGGCGAGGGTGAAGTCGGCCGTCAGGCCGCGCATCGTGGCCTGCCACATGTGCTGATGGGCGTCGACGAATCCTGGGATGATCCAGGCCCAGCCAGCGTCGACGACTTGGGCGCCTTCGGCCTCCAGGTCTCTGCCGAGGCGCGCGACACGTCCCTCGACGACCTCGACGTCGACGTCCTGGAAGGAGCCTGCGCGGGGGTCTCCTACCAGAACCCGGGCACCTTGGTAGATGGTGTGGTCGGTCACCGTGCGCTCCTCCTGAGCTCGTCCTGCCGATTACGACCATCGGCGAAATCGCATGCCGTGCGGTCGAGTACCTCCTCGAGCGTGACGTCCGGGGCGAGCTCGACCAGATCGAGTCCCTGGTCCGTCACATCGAACACTGCGAGGTTGGTGATGATGCGGTCCACGACACGCCGCCCGGTCAACGGGAGGTCGCACGACCTCACGACCTTCGAACGGCCGTCCTTGGCGGTGTGGTCGGTGACGACCACGACGCGCTTCGCGCCGACGACGAGATCCATCGCACCGCCCATCCCCTTCACCAGCACGCCCGGAATGGTCCAGTTGGCCAGGTCGCCGAGCTCGGAGACCTGCATCGCGCCGAGGATCGCGAGGTCGACACGGCCGCCCCGGATCATCGCGAAGGACTGCTCGGAGCCGAAGAAGCTCCCACCCGGGTTGATCGTGACCGTCTGCTTCCCGGCGTTGATCAGGTCGGCGTCCTCCTCGCCCTCGACGGGGAACTCCCCCATGCCCAGCATGCCGTTCTCGCTCTGCAGCGTGACTCGCATGCCCGCGGGCACGTGGTTGGCGACCAGCGTGGGGATCCCGATGCCGAGATTGACGTAGGAGCCGTCGGCCAGCTCCCGGGCCGCGACACCTGCCATCTCCTCACGCGTCCACATGCGCCGCTCTCCTCGTCGTGCGCTGCTCGATCTCCTTCTTCCGGGGCGAGGCGACGACCACCTCGTCCACGTAGATGCCCGGTGTCTCCACGGCGTCAGGGTCGATGAACTCCGGGAGGAGCTGCTCGGCTTCCGCGATCGTGACCCGTCCCGCCGTGGCGACGACAGGGTTGAAGTTGCGGGCGGTCCGGCGATAGGTCAGGTTGCCCGCCCGATCCGCGCTCTGCGCCCGGACCAGTGAGAGATCGGCGACGATCGCGCGCTCGAGAAGGTAGATGCGGCCGTCAATCTCCATCGTGGGCTTACCCTCGGCGACCGAGGTATGCGCACCGGTCGGGGTGTAGAAGGCAGGGATACCGGCGCCGCCGGCCCGAAGTCGCTCCGCGAGCGTGCCCTGCGGGGTGAACTCGACCTCGAGATCCCCGTCGAGGTATTGCTGGGCGAACAACTGGTTCTCGCCGACGTACGACGCCACCACCTTGCGCACCTGCCGGCCCTCCAGCAGAACACCGAGGCCCTTGCCATCCACACCCATGTTGTTGGAGACGATCGTCAGATCCTTCACCCCTGAGTCGCGTACCGCCTCGATCAGGTCGAACGGGTTGCCGCAGAGGCCGAAACCTCCGACCGCGATCGTCATCCCGTCGAACAGGTGCCGGTAGACCACCTCCTGGACGGACCCGAGCCCGCCTGCCGCCCTCACGACCGGTCCTCGAGTCCGGACGGCAGCACGACGGCCCCGGCGTCGACGTGACGCCGCACCTCGCGCTGATCCATGCCGAGTTCAGCGAGGAGCGCCGCGCCGTCGCTACCGACGATCGGCGCCGGCCGAGGGTCGCCTGCGGGGGTCCGGTCGAATCGTGGAACCGGACGAGGCATGTGGCCGCTGCCGAGAGCCACGTAGGTTTGTCGATAGGCGTGGTGCGGGTGCAGCGGTGCCTCGCTCATCGACAGGACGGGCGTGACGCACGCCGAGCTCGTCGCGAACACCTCTGCCCACTCGTCGCGGGATCGTGAGGCGAACCTCTCCCGCAACCGCTCGATCATCACCGGCCACCGGTCGCGGTCCTCCTGGTTGGAGAACGCCGGATCATCGGAGAGTTCCAGTCCGTGCAGGAGGGCGGCGTAGAACTGGGGCTCGATACAGCCGACGGCGACATGCCGGCCGTCGCCGCATTCGTAGGTGCGGTAGTACGGCGCCGCCCCGTCGAGGTGGTTGACCCCGCGCTGGTCCACCCATCGACCTTCGACGAGGTAGCCGTGCAGCATCGCCATGAGTGCAGCCGATCCGTCGATCATCGCCGCGTCGACCACCTGGCCGCGACCGGTCGTGCGAGCGCTGACGAGGGCGGCGAGCACGCCATAGGCGAGGAGCATGCCGCCCCCGCCGAAGTCGCCGATCAGGTTCAACGGGACGACGGGGTCGCCGCCGGCCGGGCCGATGGCATGAAGCGCTCCGGTCAGGGCGATGTAGTTGATGTCGTGCCCTGGCAGCTGCGCCCACGGTCCGTCCTGACCCCAGCCGGTCATCCGGCCGTAGACCACCCGCTGATGGGCGCGATGGACGTCGCTCGGGCCGATGCCGAGGCGCTCGGCGACACCCGGACGGAAGCCTTCGATGACGATGTCGCCGGCCTCGATCATCCGCAGTGCGACCGTGCGTCCCTGCTCGGACTTCAGGTCCAGCGCGATGGACCGCCGGCTGCGGTGGAGGACCGGGTGGAGCTCTGCTCCGGGGCGATCGATCCGGATCACGTCGGCGCCCAGGTCCGCGAGCATCATGCAGGCGAAAGGCGCCGGGCCGATCCCGCCGAGTTCGACCACCCGCACACCGTTGAGAGGCCCGCTGTTCATCGGCCGCTCCAGACCGGTCGGCGCTTCTCGGCGAAGGCGAGCGCCCCTTCACGAGCGTCCGCCGACTCCATGACAGGGCGGGCGACTTCCAGCTGGCGGTCGTACGCCTCATCGTGGCGCCATGAGCACGAGGTCATGACGATCTCCTTGCTTGCTCGCAGTGCCAGGGGCCCGTTGGCGGCGATCCGGTCCGCCATCGCCCGCGCTGCCGCGAGCGCATCTCCGTCCGGTGCCACGGCGTTGACGAGACCGACGTCGTGCGCGCGGGAGGCGCCGACCATGTCGCCGGTCAGGATCCACTCCATGGCGATCTGGTAAGGGATCCGCGCGGGAAGCTTGAGGAGCGCTCCGCCCACGGCGACCAGGCCCCGCTTGACCTCGGGTACGCCGAACCTCGCCGACTGCCCCGCAACCACCAGATCGCACGCGAGGACGAGCTCACATCCGCCGGCGACGGCAGCACCCTCAACGGCGGCGATCACCGGGATCGCGGGCGGTCGAGCCGTGAATCCCGCGAACCCACGACCGGGGATGGAGGACCGCTCACCACGCACGAACGCCTTGAGGTCCATGCCCGAGCAGAAGCTCCCCCCTGCCCCGGTGAGGATGGCGACCCGAAGGTCGCTGCGCTCGTTGAGGTGGTCGACGATTTCGGCAAGGGCTTGCGCCATCACCGCGTCGACGGCGTTGCGCACCTCCGGGCGGTTGAGCGTGATCGTCGCGACGCCGTCCGCCTCCTCGAAGAGGACGGAGTCGGTGGCCCCGGTCACCGGGCAGCCATCCTGATCGCGCCGTCGAGCCGGATGACCTCGCCGTTGAGGTATCGGTTGTGCAGGAGCTCGTCGGCTAGCGACGCGTACTCCTCCGGGTCCCCGAGACGTCGGGGGAAGGTGACCGTGGCCGCGAGCCGGTCGCGAACCTCGGCGCCGAATCGGGCCAGCAGCGGCGTGTCGAAGATTCCGGGTGCGATCGTGTTGACCCGGATGCCCAGGTCGGACAGGTCGCGCGCCGCACACAGGGTCATGCCGACGACGCCCGACTTCGCAGCGGCGTACGCGATCTGGCCCACCTGTCCGTCCCAGGCTGCGACCGATGCCGTCATGACGACGGAGCCGCGCTCGCCCTCGTCCGGTTGGTTGCCGGCCATGTGCGCTGCGGCGAGACGCAATGCGTTGAACGTCCCCACCAGGTTCAGCCGCAGGGCGTTCTCGAACTGATCGAGGGGGAAGGGGATTCCCTCGCGGTCGATAATCCGACGGGGAAATCCCTTGCCGGGGCAGTGGACGAGCCCACGCAGCGGCCCGCGGTCGGCAGCGATGTCGAAGACACCGGCGAGGTCCGTCTCGGAGCAGACGTCACCCTGCACGAAGGTGATGCCTTCTCCCCACCGTGCCTTCGCGGCGGTTTCGTCGACGGCGACGATGTCGGTCACGACGACCGTCGCGCCACGATCCGCCAATCGTCGGGCAGTGGCGCCTCCGAGGCCACCGGCCCCGCCGGTGACCACGTACACCGGGGATTTGTTGCTCACCTAGGTTCCTCTCGATCAGTGCACAGCACACGGCGGGTGAGGGCGGCCGCGTCGCCGGCGGGTCGTGCTTTCGCGGTCGTCGGGAGAAGAACCTCGTCCAGGATCCGAGTCCTGTTGACCTTCCCCAGGGACGTTCTGTGGACCGAGTCGACGAACCGGTACTCGCGCGGGCTCTTGAAGCGTGCGAGACGGGGGGCGAGGTGGCGGCGGAGCCGCTCGACGGCTTCCTCTCCGGCCTCTTCGCCGGGCTTGAGCTCGACGACAGCGACCACTCGCTGACCCCACTCGGTGTCCGGGACACCGACGACGACGGCGTCCGCGACCGTGGGCTCGGTGACCAGGGCAGCCTCGACCTCGGCCGGGTATATGTTGACGCCCCCGGAAAGGATCAGGTCCGCCCGCCGGTCGCCGACGTACAGGAAGCCGTCCTCGTCGAGGTACCCGACGTCGCCGGCGGTCCGGAAGCCGTCGGCGGGGCCTTCTTGGTCGCTGGCCGCACTCACGGCCGCGCCACTGTAGGCGAACTCGTAGCCGCCCCGGACCCAGATGGTCCCGATCTCACCGGGCGGCAGGCTCACCCCGTGGTCGTCGCGGATCTGCAGCGAGATCCCGTCGGCGGCGCGACCAACCGAGCCTGGCTTGTCCAGCCAGACCTGCGAGGTCACCAAGGTGGCCATGCCGAACTCGGTGCATCCGTAGTACTCCGTGAGGACGGGGCCCCACCAGCGGATCATCTTGTGCTTGACCTCGACGGGACAGGGCGCTCCGGCGTGCATGACGACCTCGAGCGAGGACCCGTCGAACCGGGCACGATCCGCTTCGGGGAGCTCGAGCATCCGGTGGAACATCACCGGCACCATGAAGGTGCTCGTCACCCGGTGGGCGTCGATGAGTTCGAGCATCTCCCGTGGGTCGAAACGCGGCCGGAGAACCAGCTCCTGACCCAGGTGCAGCGCGCTGAGAGCGTTGAGGTTCGGGCCCGGGTGGTAGAGCGGCGCGACGGCGAGATGCACTTGGTGTTCCTCACCCATCCCGAACTGGGCCGAGCGCTGGCGGGACCGGGCGTCGGCGGCCTCATCCGGTGTGCTGGTTGGGAAGGGGCGTCTGACGCCCTTGGGGCGACCGCTGGTCCCCGAGCTGTAGAACAGCATTGATCCGGCGTGCCTCCCTGATGGCGTCGCCACCGGCTGCTCGGCGAGCAGCGCCTCGATGGCGATCCCGGTGTCCGGCTGACCGGTGAGGAGGAGGGCGTCGCCGGCGATGCCGACCTCGGCCGCCGCCTCCCCCACGACATGTGCATGCCGCGGATCGGTGATCACCAGGCCGGAGCCGGAGTCGTCGAGGAGATAGGCGATCTCCGCAGCGGTCAGGTGCCAGTTGACCGGCACCATGCGAAGACCGGTCTGCTCGACCGCGAGTTGGGCCACGACGAAGTCGAGGCTGTTGGGCAGCACCACGGCGATCGTTCCGCCTCGCGACACGCCTCGGCGCCCCGACAGCAGGTGCGACCACTGGTTGACCTGGCCGAGCAGGTCGCCGTACGTGACCACGGCACCGTCGACGTGGATCGCAGCGCGCTGGGGATCGGCGGCGGCGATCTCGTAGAACCCGCGGGCCTCCCGCGCTCCGGCATCGGTCGAGGTGGTCACATCGGCTCCTGGTTCGACAAGACCAGCGTCGCAGCCTCGGAGAAGAAGTGGCCCACTCCCTGTACGACACTGATCTCGACGTCCTCCAGCTGGGCGAAGGCCTCACCGCGGAGCTGACGAACGGACTCCTGGATCGCGAACATTCCGTACATGCCGGTATGGGTGTAGCGCAGGCCGCCGCCATTGGTGTTGAGGGGCATCCCACCGCCGGGGCGGGTGTTGCCGTCGGCAATGAAGGCGCCCGCCTCTCCCCTGCCGACAACTCCCAGCGCTTCGAGTCCGTAGAGCGGCACATGAGCGAAGGCGTCGTAGATCATCAGGTGGTCGATGTCGGAGACCGCGATACCCGCCTCTCTGAAGGCCGCCGTCGACGAGCGCTCGAACGTCTCTGCCCTCGTCAGGTCGGGCATCTGGGACACCAGAGGACTCTGGCCGGCCTCACCGGCACCCCAGAGGTAGACCGGGGGTCGCCTGCCGTCCTTGGCTCGGTCCGCGGCCGTGACCACGAGTGCGCCTCCACCGTCGCTGACCATGCAGCACATGAGCTTGGTGAACGGCCAGGCGATGGGCGGGGAGGCGAGGACGTCATCGACAGACACTCGGGTCGGACGTGCTGCGCGCGGGTTACCGTCAGCCCATTCGCTCTGAATCGCCGGCACGGCAGCCAACTGCTCGACGGTCGTGCCGGTCTCATGCGCGTACCGCATATACGGCAGAGTGAACATGGTTGGCGGGCCGTAGACGCCGTAGGGGAGCTCAAACTGTCCCATCATGCCGTCGGCCGGGATCGGCCGCGGGTGGCGGCCGACCGTCGACCGGCGGGACTCACCATGGAGGACGAGCACCACATTCGCATGGCCCGCAGCGATGGCGTCCGCGGCGTGCCGAACGTGGACGAGGAACGACGTGCCCCCGACGGTCGTGCCGTCGAACCAGGTGGGCTCGACTCCGAGGGCATGTGCCACCTCCACCGGGTTGTGGACAGCGCTGGTGACGCCGTCGACGTCCGCCAGAATCAGTCCCGCGTCAGCGAGCGCGAGAAGCGCCGCCTCCACATGGAGGTCCAGTTCAGAGCGGTCGTCCAGCCGCCCCAGGTCGGTCTCGGCGGCCCCGATGATCGCGGCGAGCGACCTCCTCAACGGACACCCCCGGCCGGAGCGAAGACGGGCAAGACGCGACCAGCGCGCTGCTCGAACCGGACTTCCAGCTCCATGTCCACCCGCAGGTTCTCTGGCCGCGGTTCGACGCCAACGATGTTGGTCATCATCGACGGACCTTCGACGAGCCGGACGATCGCCAGAACGTACGGAACGGCGTCCTCGAACCCCGGAGCAGGCAGATGAACGATGACGAAACTGCTCAGCGTGGCTCGCCCGCTCGCAGTTACCCACGTCAACTCCCGAGCGCCGCACCCGACGCACGAAACCCGCGGGTAGAACACGACGGTCGCGCAAGAGTCACACCGCTGGATGTCAAGCCTGCCGTCGCGCGCGGCGGACCAGAACGGTTCCGTCGTCGGTGTGGGTTGAGCTCTGGCAGCTCCGACCGACACGGCCATCGACGAGTCGTGGATGGGTATCACGAGCGGTACTATATGCCTTGATTTGGTACCGGGCAAGCGCACATACCCGCCAGGCTGAAGCCTGAGACGCCTAGACGCCCGCCCTCAAGCCTGGGCTACGACGATTTCGCGACTGTCGGCGGCGCACCCGCGATCTGCTTGAGCGCCGCGAGCCCAACGGCGTGCTGCCGCGAGCCAGGGACGACATGGCTGCACGGATTCGCCGGAGCGTCGATTTCGTCCCGAACGAGTTCGTCGAGGGCAGCCGATGGCCTGAGGCCACGTGCCTTGCAGTCACGCAGCTTGATCATCCATGGATAGTAGGCGCTGTGCGCCTCGTGGCCGGCAGCGGGACGTATCTGCCACCCCACAACGTCGTCCTCGTTGTTGGCGTAGATGTACGCGATGATGACGTCGGACTGATTCGCGATGGCGATGTAGTCGACGGATTTATCGGTGATTCCCTTGTAGCTCGGCGGGCCTGAGATCTCCCGCAACTGCAGGTCCTCGGTCATGTAGCCCGGCGGATTGCGGTCTGTGCTCATCAAAGTGAACTCTACGTCGGAGAAGGCCGTCCAAGCCTCATGCGTCTTCCTCCACCCGGGCCCGCGCGGCGAGTTGTTCGCGCACTTGGGACAGGCGAGCGATCTCCGCGTCGAGGGCGGCGATCCTGCGCTCCACCACGCCGCTCGACATGGTGCAGCCCGGGGCCGCCACGGGGCGGCAGCGTGTCGCCGTCCAGCAGTTCCAGGCGATCAGCGCAACTACGGACGTCCTCGATGGTCAGCCCGATCGACAGCAACTCGCGGATAATGCGCACTCGGGCCACCTCGCGCTCCCCGTACTCACGCTGGCCGGTCATCGTGCGCGGGGGCGGGGTCAGCAGCCCGCGCTGCTCGTAGAACCGCAGTGCCCGGGGCGTGGTGCCCGCCGCGGCCGCCGCGTCACCGATGCGCATCCGTCCTCCAGAGGTCCTACAGTTCGACGATGACGGTCCCGAAATGCCGTCCCTCGAGCACTTCGTGCAACGCCCGGGGTGCGTAATCGATGCCCGCGACCCGAACGTGCGGGAACGTGATGTCGCCCGCGCGTAGCCAACCTCCGAAGCGTTCGAGCCACTGGGATCGTGCCTGCTCGTCGAGGCCTTGGAACGCCTGGATCGAGATGCGCTTGAGGATTAGCTGGTAGGTGTCGAGTTCGACTGGCGCCGTCCCACCCGTTCCGTGGGGTGACATCTGGCCGGACAGTGCGCCGACCAGGACGAACCGGGCGCCAGGCCGGGCTGTGGCCACCGCCGCCTGGAGCTGGTCGCCGCCGACGTTGTCCAGGTAGACGTCGATGCCGTCAGGGGCGACCTTCGCAAGCTGCTCCTCGATCGGCGCCGCGCCGCGGATCACGGCCGCGCCGTACCCCAGTTCAGAGATCAGCCGATCGGCCTTCTCTCGCGAACTGGTGCTGCCGATCACCTGACCGGCGCCGAGCAGCCGGGCGATCTGCCCGGCCAGCGATCCGACCGCGCCCGCGGCGCCCGAGACGAACACCGTGTCCCCCGGCCTGACCTCGGCATCCCTGGTCAGCGCCGCGTAGGCGAGCGCGCCCTGGCCCAGATGCGCGACGGGGTCGGGCAACGCGTCGCCCAACGGCGTGACCTGGCCGACCGGCACGACCGCATACTCGCGCCAGCCCAACCAGTGTGAGACCAGATCGCCCGCCCGCAGCCCGCTATCCCCGGTGGCCGACACGACCTCCCCAATCGCGGGGCCGAGCAGGGCGTCGCCGGGGTGCAGCGGCGGCATGGGCGAGCCCTTCACACTCCCACCGATCAACGTGCGAAGGGCGGCGAGGACGTGGAAGAAACGATTGCGGACCAGCACGTGGCCATCGTCCGGCATTGACAGCGGGACCTCGGCGACCACGAAATGCTCTGGCTTGGGCAGCCCGTCCGGCACGGTGGCGAGCCGGACTTCTCTTGACATGTGCGGCAGGGACGGCACGTTACGCTCCTCAGATTCACGGCCAAAGGGCGTGGTGACCCTAACCCTTGACCCGCACGTCAAGAGCAACCCCATAGCGGCCCAGAGGACGATCACGCGGTGATTCGTTATCGAGGTGAGCGCGAGCAGCAGGCCATACCCGAACCCCGGACAAACTCACCAGCGTTCCCGGCTCAGCGAGGTTGTCGGCCATCTGGGTACGACCCGCCCGTCTGTCACGTCGCTTGAGACTGGTAATCGGCGTACTCGTGTTCAGGCGTGGGTGGTCAGCGTGGAGCCGGTGCGGGATTTCTTGACCTGGAGTTGGGTGGGGATTCGGGTGCGGAGTTCGGAGACGTGGCTGATGACGCCGACGGCTCGGCCGCCTTGGCGAAGGGAGTCGAGGATGTCGAGGACGTCGTCGAGGGTGTCCTCGTCCAGGGTGCCGAAGCCTTCGTCGACGAAGAGGGTGCCTATGTCGGTGCCGCCGGCCTCGGCGGTGACGACGTCGGCGAGGCCGAGGGCCAAGGCGAGGGAGGTGATGAAGCTTTCGCCGCCGGAGAGGGTGGCGGGGTCGCGGTCGATGCCGGTCCAGGCGTCGAGGACGCGGAGGCCCAAGCCGCCGCCGGAGCGGGTCCGGGAGGCGGCGCTTCGGCGTTTGTCGTACTGCAGGAGGTAGCGACCGCCGGACATGTGGGTGAGGCGGTCGTTGGCGGCGTCGACGACCTGGCGGAGGCGTTCGCCGAGCACGTAGGCGGACAGGGCCATGTCCCACTGGTTGTCGGTGGAGGTGCCGTTGGCGAGTTCGGCCATCCGGCGGGCCAGGAGGTGGGCCGCTTCGGCGGGGATGCGGCGTTTCACGGCGGTGGCCAGGTCGGCGGAGAGCGCGGTGAGGTGGTCGTGGCGGTGACGGGCCTGGTCGCGGGTGGAGGTGCGGTCTTCGTGTTCGTGTTCGGCCTGGTCGCGTTCTTCGGTCAGGCGAGCCAGGTCGGGGGGTGGTTCCGCGGCGGCGGCGAGGAGTTCCGGGTCGGACAGGAGTGCGGTGATGGCGGCGTGCTCGTCGCGGAGCGCGTTGAGGCGGTCGGTCATGATCGTGCGTTCTGCCCCGGTCCGTACGGCGGCTCGGGCGTCTTCGATGCCGCGGAAACCGGCGTCGAGCGCGGCGCGGACTGCTGCCTCGTGGGCGGTCTCGCGTTCGGCCTCGGCTGAGGCGGCGGAGCGCAGGGCGGCGGACGCGGCGCGAAGCCGGTCGGCCTCGATGGCGAGCCTGGACATCCGGACGGTCAGGGTGGGGTCGTCGCCGCAGGCTGCTCTGATGATCTCGGCCAGGCGATTCTCGTCGGCCGCGATCTGTTCTGCCCTGGTACGGGCGGACGCGAGGTCGATCGCGTTCTGGCGGCCCCGGTTCTCCAGGTCGGCCAGTTCGGCGGTCAACTGGGAGACCTCCCGTGCGTCCGCCGGTTCGCGTGCGGCGGTCATGCGGACCCGCGCGAGTTCGAGTCCCGCGTCTGTACAGGCCTGGACGGCGGCTTCTTCGGTGAGGTCCACGGTGTCGCGGACGGCGTCGTAAGCGGCTTGGGCGTTGACGGCGCCCGCGACGGCGTCGGCGGCCGCTGAGATCAGGTCGGCTTCACCGGCGATCCGGGTCCTCCGCTCGGCCACGGAGGCGTCGTCGCATCTGGCCTCGTCGAGCCGTGCCACGATTCGGTCCTGTTCGCCTAGAAGCGCGGCCTCCTCGGCTCGGAGTTCGGTCACCGCGCGCCTGACCTCCTCCGCCCGCTCGCGGGCCGATTCCAGCTCGCCGCGCAACGTCTCGACTCGCGCCGCCAGGTCCTCTTCCGTCGCCGCCAGCGCCCGCAGTCCGGAGAGCACGTCTTCCTCGCCCGTCCAGGCCGCCTCCGCGTCTCCCACCGGCAGCCCATCGGCCTGATCTGCCGCCGACTCCAGCCGCGAGGCGACCGTGGCCACCCGGGATTCCGCGGCCTCCCGCGCGCTCTGCGCCCCATCCGAATCGGCCTGAGCCGCCTCCTCGTCTTCCGCGCCCGGGGCGTCCGCGAAGGACTCGGCGGGCGCCGGGTGCGCCTCGGACCCGCAGACCACGCAGGCCTCCCCCGCGACCAGACTCGCCGCGAGTTCCGCCGCCATCCCGTCGATCCGCGCCTGCCGGACGGCCAGTAACCGGTCCAGCATCACCTGCGCCTCATCGGTCGCCGCCCGCCTGACCTCCTCCGCCTCGGCCAGTTCGTCCGCCAGTTCCTCCCGCCGGAGCGCCGCGTCGAACCGCCCACGGGCCGCCAGGCACCGAGCCTCGACGGCGGGAATCTCCGCCACCCGGGCCCGGAGTTCGCCGAGCTCGGCCGTGGCCGCGGCGAACTCCTCAGGCAGCTCCGCCAGCCGCGCACCCACCTCGGCCTCAGCCCGCCCGAAACGCTCGCCCTCGCTCCGCAGACTCCTCAGCCCATCCCGAACCACACCCAACCGGGCTTCCTCAGCACTCAACTCCTGAAGCCGAGCAGCCTCCTCCCGGCAACCCCGCTCCCACCGAGCCAAAGCCGATTCCGAGTGATCCCGATCGTGGAATAGGTGAGGGGCCGCCTGTTCGAGGGCGAGCAGGCGGGCGCGCTGGTTCGCCTGCGCCTGGGTTAGAGATTGGGCCAGCGAATCGCGGTGGCGAACCTTGTTGAGGGTCGATTCGGCTGCTTCGTGGGCCGATTCGGCGAGCGGGAGGGTGGTCGCGGCGTGGTGGGAGGCGGTGCGGCGGAGTTCAGCCTCTTGCAGGTCGTCGGGGAGGACGGCCAGGCGGTCGTTGATCTCGTGTTCGGTCTTCTCCAGGGAGAGGAGCTCGCGGGCCGCCTCCGTTCGGGCGGTACGAAGGAGACCCAGGCGGGCTTCCTCGGGTTCAAGCTGATTCAGGCGTGCGATTTCATCTCGATAATCCTGTTCGAGGACAGCTAGTTCTTCTGGGGCGACATCGCCCACTTGTACGGCTTCCGCCTGCGCGATGGCGGCCCGCGCCAGCGCCGTGCGGTGATCGTGCTGGAGGATCAAGGGCAGGACGCGATCCGCGGCGGCGGCCTCGGCGAGGAGGGTTTCCAAGTCGGCGCGTTCCTCCGCGGTGGACTCGAGCTCGTCGCGCCGCAACACGGCGTCGGCATGGCGGTGGCGCCGTTCGGCGAGGGCCCGAGCCTGGTCGTAGCGGGCACGCGCGGACTCGAGCGTGGCTTCGCTCGCCGTACAGGCCTGGGCGGAGTCGCGGGCGGCGGAATCGGCGGCGGCGAGGAGGGCGGCGCTCCACCCCAGCGGGTCGGAGTCGGGGTCGAGGACGGTTTCGGCGAGGAGGGCGGGACCGGCCGCGCCGCGCATCTGGTTGACGGCGGCGTGCACCTGGGCGCGGAGGGATTCCTCCGCGCGGCCGGTTTCGCGGCGGTGGTCGGCGAGCCATTTCTCCACCCCGGTGAAGAGCCGGACCGAGAAGAGGCGTTCCAGGAGTTTGCGGCGGTCGTCGCCGTCGGCGCGGAGGAAGCGGGCGAATTCCCCCTGGGGCAGCATGGCCACCTGGGCGAACTGGTCGAGGTTCATGCCGAGCAAGCCACCGATGAGGTCTCCGGCCTCGTCGATACGGGTGGTGAGGCCAACCCAATCGTCCTTGAGCTCTTCGACGATGACCTTGGCGTTCTCGGTGACCATGCCCTGACCACGGAGTTTGGGACGCAGCCAGGCGGGCGAACGCCGGATCCGCAGGCGCCGGCCGCGGATCGTCGCCTCCAGCAGGACCTCGGGCCCGCGATTGGGCGGGGCGTGGTCGCAGCGGAGCGTGCGGGCGCTGTTGCGCAGACCGGGCACCACACCGTAAAGGGCGCAGCAGACCGCGTCGAGGACGGTGGTCTTGCCCGCGCCGGTGGGGCCGTGGATGAGGAACAGGCCCGCCGCGCCGAGGGTGTCGAAATCGACCTCCTCGACGCCGGGGAAGGACCCGAAGGCTGAGATCCGCAGCCGGTGCAGCCTCATCTACGCCGTCGTCTCCTTGATCCGGTAGGCCGTGATCGCGTCTTCCAGCAGCCGTCGCTCGTCGGCGTCGGCGGGCTCGCCCCTGACCTCGCGGACGAAGTCGAGGGCCACCTCGATCTCCGGGCGGCCGGATATCCGGGCGCTGCGGGCGATCGGCTCGATTCCGCCTTCGGGGGCGAAACGCAGGTCCACCGTATGGGGGAATCGGGTGCGGAGTTGCTCCATCGCGGCCTTTGGCCGTACCGGATCGGTGAGGGTGGCCTGGATCCAGTGGTCGCTTGGGTCCAGGGCGAGGAGGTCGGACAGGTGGCCGCGGATCCTGCGGAGCGGGCGGGGGACGGGGGCGGGGACGAAGGCGGTGGTGGCGGCGTCGAGGTCGATCAGCCAGGAGCCTTTGACGTGGTCGGCCTCGGAGAAGGAGTAGGCGAGGGGGGAACCCGAGTAGCGGACGGTTTCGCTCATGCGCTGGCGGCCGTGCAGGTGGCCGAGGGCGACATAGTCGACGCCCTCGAACGCGGTCAGCGGCACGTGGGCCACGCCGCCGACGGTGATGTCGCGCTCGCTGTCGCTGGCCGCGCCGCCGACCACGAACGCGTGCGCCAGCACCACCTTGCGCTCGCGCGGATCGGCGCGGATCCGGTCCATGGCATGGGTGATCGCGGCCGTGTGGGTCCGCTCGGCCAGCTGCCACGGACCTTTCACCAACTCCGGCTCCAAGTACGGAATGCCGAAAAATCCAACATTGTTGATGACGATTGGAAGCCAGGACCGCCCCGGATCGGTACGCAAATGGACCCGATCCATCAGATCGGCCCCGAACCCCAGCCGCACCGGAGAGTCATGGTTCCCGCTGATCACCACGGTATGCACATCGAGGGCACGCAGCCGCGCCAGCGCCTCACCGCAGAGCGCCACGGCGTCGACCGGAGGAAGGGCCCGATCATAGACATCTCCCGAGATGAGCACCACGTCCACGCGCTCCTCCCGAACCGTGGCCACGAGATGGTCCACAAAGGCCTCTTGCGCGCGCAAGAGGCTCTCGCGGTGGAACGACCGGCCCAGGTGCCAGTCCGACGTATGCAGCAGGCGCATGTCGCAGGAAGCTAACAGGTCCCTCCGACAAATGTGGCCCCTGCCACGTCGGCAGCAACACGTAATGTCTTAACCTTGTGATCCGTGGGCACAGTAAGGAGGAGGGCACGACTCGGAATGTGGATGGTCCCGCGGGGAGCGGCCTGATGACGATTGGCCGGGGCACCCTGAGTGTCGTGGCGGGCGTGCTGGTAGCCGCGCTCGCGATTTTGGGCTACCTGCTGCCTCCGCCGGCATTCGATCCGCCGCCGCTGGTGAAAGCGCCCGCCTTCGAGGAGCTGCCCGAGCAGCCCGCGTCCGAACGCCGGCCGGTGAGCACCAGCACGCCGATCCAGGTTCAGCGGATCACCGTCCCGGTGCGGGGCGAGGAGCTGAAGGCCACCATCCGCGTCCCCACGACGCCCGGCAAGCACCCGGCGATGGTCTTCGTGCAGGGCTCCGGCTCGGGCTCCGGCGACGAGTTCACCAGCCAAGCCGAATGGCTAGCCAAATCCGGAATTGTCACACTTTCTTATGACAAGCGGACGGTCGGGTACTCCTTCCGGAACCGGGACTTCGCGCTCCTCGCCGAGGATGCTCTGCACATGATCGACGTGCTGCGCGCCCGTTCCGACGTGAATCCGGCCAAGACCGGCCTGTGGGGTGTCAGCGAGGGCGGCTGGGTGGTGCCGATCGCCGCGGCCGGCAGCCACGATGTGGCCTATACCGTGCTCGTCTCCTCGCCCAACGTCTCGCCGATGCGCCAGGTCGCGTTCGCGCTGAACGAGCAGCTGGAGCGCCTGCACGCGCCGAACGGCGTGCGCGACCTGCTCACCCGCGCGATGGGCGGCGTCGGCTTCGACTTCCTCCGCTACGACAGCGTCCCCGCGCTCAGCGGCATCACCCAGCCCACGCTCGCGCTGTACGGCACGATGGACCCCTCCATCCCGTTCGTGCAGAGCACCGAGACGCTGATCGACTCCCTCCCGACCAGCAACTACACGATCCGCTTCCTGGCCGGGGCCGATCACGCCATGCGGATCAACGGCGGCCGGTTCGTGCCCGACTACCTGCCCACGCTGGCGAACTGGATCCAGAGCCTGCCGGCGCTGCCGCAGCTGAAGATGGCGGGGGCCACGCCGATCCAGCGCTTCCAGGCCAGCGACGTACCGGCCGCGCCCTGGTATGGCGGGAGCACCTTCCTCGGCCTCACTCTCACCCTGGCCGCGGTCGGCTACGTGGCCGCGCCGGTGACCGAGATGATGGTCCGGCTGCGCGGTCGTGACCTGCGGCATCAGACCAACATGCAGCTGTGGCCGGCGCTCAGGCGCAGGCTCAGGCGGATGGCCTGGACGGGGCTCGGGCTGCTGGCCGCCGTACTGGCGTTCATCATGCTGATCGTGCTGTTCTCGGTGAACCAGGCGGGGGCCTGGCCTGCCGTACAGGCCGGGTGGCTGGTGGTGCGGGTGCTGGCGGTGGTGATCCTGGCGCAGGAGGCGGGCGCGGTCGGGGCGCTGATCGTCGGGCTGCGGGACGGCTGGCAGCCGTCCCGGTGGCAGAAGGCCACGCTGACCGGCGTGCTGGGCGGCACGGGGCTGCTGCTGGTTACGGCCGCTTACTACGGTCTGTTCGCATTCCCCTGGTAGGGAATTGCCCCGTTGTGTGGGCATCGGGTGGCCGAACCTGCCGATGAAGTTGCCATACATCGCCAAAGGCGACGGCATGACGGCCGCGGGGGCGGTTCAATGTAATCGCAGCGGCACTGTCAGTGACGCATCAGTGGATCGATATTCCGGTCGGGGTGGACGTGAAGAAGCCAGCGGGAGTGATCGGGTGGCTCGCGCTCTCGGCCGTTCTGCCCGGCGCGGCCCACCTGCGGGCCGGGTGGACACGCACCGGATTGGCCCTGCTGGGGACCTATCTGGGCATCGTGCTGACGGGCTTCGCCATCGTGAAGACGGCGGATGCCGGGCTGGCGGGTCGCGCGCTGCGCTGGCTGACGGAGATCAGCATGCTGGCGTGGGCGGCCGCGCTGGGCTGGTTCGTCCTGATCGTGCACTCGTTCATCGTGCTGCGGCCATGGCGGTTGCCGAGGAAGGGGCAGATCCTCACCGGGACGGTGGCGGGAGTTCTGGCGATCGTGATGGCGGCGCCGTTCGTGATCACGGCGCAGTATGTGACGGTCTCGCAGCGTGCGCTCGAGCGGATGTTCGGCGGCTCCGCCGAGCCGATCGGGGATCCCTGGTCGGGTCGGGATCGGGTGAACGTGCTGCTGGTCGGCGGCGACGCCGACGAGAACCGGATCGGGATGAGGACCGACAGTGTGAACGTGGCGAGCGTGGACGTGCGCACCGGCGACACGGTCGTGTTCAGCCTGCCGAGGAACCTGGAAGACGTTCGTTTTCCGCCCGGCAGTCCGATGCATGCCCGTTTCCCGGACGGGTTCCGGCTTCCGGTGGGGGCGGGAGGCTCGCGGGAGGATCTGCTCTTCTCGGTCTGGGAGTACGCGGACGAGCATCCGGAGCTGTTCGGCGGGCGGCAGGGCATGGGCGCCCAGACGCTGAAGGAGACCGTCGGCTACACGCTCGGATTGAAGATCGACTGGTACGCGATGGTGAACATCTGGGGATTCGCCCGGATTGTCGATGCGCTGGGCGGGCTGGTCCTCACGGTGGATCGGGATGTCGTGTTCGGGCGGTACAACGAGGGCCTGGTCCGGGCGGGCACCCGGCGGCTCGGCGGCGCGGAGGCGCTGTGGTTCGCGCGATCGCGCACGTTCAGCGATGACTTCACCCGGATGCGGCGGCAGCGTTGCGTGTTCAACGCGCTGCTGACCCAGGCCGATCCGGCGAGCGTGCTGGCGAGGTTCAACCAGATCGCGGCGGCCACCCAGGACATGATCCAGACCGATGTGCCGCGGGGCATGCTGGAGCACCTGGTGCCGCTGGCCGCGAAGGTGAAGCACGCGAAGGTGACGAGCGTGCAGTTCGTGCCGCCGTTGATCCACACGGGGTATCCGGACTGGGACCTGATCCGGCGCGTCACCGCGCAGGCGCTGGAGGATCAGGCACGGCCCAAATCTGTTCGAACCCGGCCCGCGAACCCGGTCGAAGCGGTCGCGACCCCGACTGCCGCTCCCCCGACCGTGGTGCCCCCAACTGCTGTGCCCCCAGCTGTTGTGCCGTCGCCGGATCAGCTCAAAGCGGGATGCGACGGGATGTGACCGTCAGTGGGTGCGGAAGGACTCCTTGGCCAGCCGTCTGACCTGGTCTTCGTCGATGGTGTGGCCGAGGCCGGGCTGGGTGAGCGGGACCGCGACGACGCCGCCGGAGGCACCCACTGGCGGGGTGACGATCTGGGCGCTTCGCGGGGGTTCGGTGACGTCGCTGGGCAGGGTGCAGCCGGGCAGGCTGGCGACCGCCACCGTGGCCGCCCTGGCCAGACCGGCGCCTCGGCCGTCCGCGCAGGTGATGTCCCAGCCGGCGGCGACCGCGTAGTCGTGCGCTCGCCGTACCGCGGCGAGGGAGCCGAACAGCGAGGGCCGCAGGAGCAGCGCCCGGCCCGCGTGCACGGTGATCGCCCGGTCCAGTTCCTGGAGCGAGGCGACCTCCACCGCGACCGGGGCCGCCACCCGGTCCTGCAGCTCGGCGCTGGTGAGCAGGTCGGTGCAGGGGCGTTCGATCCCGGCCAGGCCGTAGGAGTCCAGGGCCTCCAGCTGCGCGATCTCGGTGTAGGCCCCGCACCCGTCCACGGCGATGGCCAGCGCCGGGTAGGCCGCGCGAACCGCCCGAACCGGCTCCACATCCCATCCCGGGTGGACATTTAGCGTGACATGTCCGTATCCGCCCCCGACGTAGCGGTTGACGCGGCTGACCGTGCCCTCCAGCGACCCGTCGGCGCTCACCCGCACGGTCGCCGCCAGTGAGGTACGGCTACCGCCCAGCGCATGGGCGAGCGGGACGCCGATGAGCCGGGTCCACAGATCCCAGCACGCCATATCGGCGGCCGAACCGCCTGGAATGCCCCCGAGCTCATTGGGATGCTCCCAATCCACCCCGATAAGGGCTTCACCCAGGGACTCCTCAAGATCCTCCCAGGTGTCCAAGGCGGGCTGCACGACCTCGCCCCACCCGGCCATGCCGCCATAGTCGGTCAACTTGACGAGGATGCTCTCCGGACGCCGCCCATAGGGCAGGACCAGCCGGAACACCTCGATCTCGCGGACACGCGGCACGTGATTCCCCCTTGCTCAGACCTCCATGGTGACACGTCCGGCGAGGAGCACACCTGCCCCGGCCATGGCCGCGAGCAGCACGAAGCACAATGCGTACGCGGCGGACACGGTGAAAATGGCACCGGTGACGGCGATCGCGACCACAGTCAGCACGGACTCCCCGACAGCGAGCGACGCACTGTTCTTCCCCTGCTCCCCCGGCTCCGACAATTCCAGAACGAGCACCGACAAGGTCGGATAAACCACGCCGATTCCGAATCCGGCAACCGACCAGCCCACGAAAGCCACCCACACCGGCACTTCGGGCACGACGATCGGCGCCGTCACCGCCACCCCGACCGCGATGAGCGCGCACCCGAGCGCAAGAGCACGATTCCGCCGGTACGGCTTGCGCCCCTGGATCCACGAGCCGAGCGACCAGAACAGCGCGCCCCCGGTGAGCGCGATACCGCCCTGATCGGGGGAGAGACCGCGCTCCTCGAACAGCACCAGCGGAATCAGGACCTCGGCGGCGAGGAAGGCACCAGTGGCGATACCGCGCAACGCCACGACGGCCGGAAGCCCCCGGGCTCCGCGCATCGTCCCCCGGGGAAGCAGCCTCGGCAACGAGACCGCCAGCACCACGAGCCCCGCGACGATCAGCACAACGTTGCCGCCACCACTGCCGTATTGCAGCAATCCCGCACCGATCGCCGCCAACACCCCCATAGCCAGCCGAAGCCGAAATCCCCCATCAGCCGTGCTGGCGGCTGCCGGCCCGCCCAGCCCAACGTCCTCCTGCCCAACTTCCCGAACGCCTTGCCCGACGGATTCGTCCAGGCGTCGCCGCCCGACTTCCAGCCCACCTTCCTGCTCTACGTCCCCCGCACCCTGCCCGACGGATTCCACCAGACGTCGCCGCCCGACTTCCCGCTCTACATCCCGCGCACCTTGCCCGACGGATTCGTCCAGGCGTCGCCGCCCGACCTCCGCCCCACCTTCCCGCCCTATTTGCCCCGCACCCTGCCCAACGGATCCGTCCAGACGTCGCCGCCCGACCTCCGTCCCACCTTTTCGGCCGGTTTCGTGGAGGCTTTCCCGGCCGGTTTCGTGCGCACTTTCCCACCCGGTTTCGCGCACGGTGACCTCCTCGGGGTTTTCGTGCTGCGCTGCTCGCCCGTGCCCGGCGAGACCCCGCCAGAGGGCGAACACCGCCGGGGCTGCCAGGACGGGAACAGCCAGGAACACCCACCGCCAGCTGAAATGTTGGGTCACGAACCCGGTGATCGCCGGGCCGACCACCGAAGGAAGCACCCAGGCGGCGGCCAGCAGCGAGAACACGCGGGGGTGCGTCGCCGCCGGATAGACCCTTCCGACCAGGACGTAGATCGCGACGTCGAACATGCCCCCGCCGAAGCCCTGGAGGAACCGCCCGAGCAGGAAGACTTCCATGGTGGGCGCGGCCCCCGCCAAGGTCAGTCCTGCCAGGAAGGCCAGCAACCCCGTCCACAGGGGTGCGTCCGGACCCCGTACGTCCCCCCACCGGCCGCCCGCCACGGTGGCGATCAACGCGGCCGCGATGCCACCGCTGAAGGCCAGGCTGTAGAGGTGGTGGCCTTCCAGCTCCCGCGCGACCGCGGGCATCGCCGTCGCCACCGCGAGATACTCGAACGCCACCAGCATGAAGAGCGCGACCATACCCACGCTCAAGGCCCGATATCGCTGGTCGAAGATCTGCGGACGATCAGGGGCAGTCACGGTAGTCACACCCCGAACCGTACAAACCCACCCACACCCCCGGCCATCCGCACTTGGGCGTAGGACCTCCGCCGGAGCATCCCCGCATGAAGATCCAGCCGCAGCGTAAGGGCGTCAGACCATCTCCCGAAGCGCCTCCCCAAACCTTGGGCGGGAAGCACCCCAAACCCTTGCCGGGAAGCGCCCCAGACCTTGGGCGGGAAGCGACCCAGAGTGATCTCACCCCTCCGAGGTTCTATTTGGGCTTGAGGTGGCGTTCGGCCCAGGCCGCGATGTCCCTTCGTTCGATGGCCGTGGCCATGAGGCCGGGGAAGGCGTCGGGGGTGCAGGCGAAAGCGGGCACGCCCAGGGCGGCGAGGGCTGCGGCGTTGTCGCGGTCGTAGGCGGGGGTGCCCTCGTCGGAGAGAGCCAGCAGGACGATGACCTGGACTCCGGCGGCGGTCATGGCCGCCACCCGGCGGAGCATCTCGTCCCGGACGCCGCCTTCGTAAAGGTCGCTGATCAGGATGAAGATGGAGTCGTTGGGGCGGGTGATCAGGCCCTGCGAGTAGGCGATGGCGCGGTTGATGTCGGTGCCACCGCCGAGCTGGGTGCCGAAGAGCAGTTCGACCGGGTCGTGGAGCTGGTCGGTGAGGTCGACCACGGCGGTGTCGAAGACGACGAGGCTGGTGCGGAGGGAACGCATCGAGGCCAGGACCGCGCCGAAGACGCTCGAATAGACGACGGAGGCGGCCATCGAGCCGCTCTGGTCGATGCACAGCACGACTTCGCGCTGCACGGCCTGCTGTTTGCGGGCGTATCCGACCAGCCGGGAGGGCACGACGGTGTTCCGGTCGGGAAGATAGTTCTTGAGGTTGGCGCGGATCGTGCGGTCCCAGTCGATGTCGGCGGTGCGCCGGGGACGATGGGTGCGCGCGGCCCGGTCCAGCGCACCGGTCACCGCCGCCCGGGTCTTCTGGACGAGTTGCCGTTCCAGCTCGGTGACGACCTTCCGGACCACCGCCCGCGCCGATTCGCGCGCCTGCTCCGGCATCACCCGGTTGAGCGACAACAACGTCCCGACCAGGTGCACATCGGCTTCGACGGCTTCCAGCATCTCCGGTTCGAGCAGCAGACGGCTCAGGTTGAGCCGTTCGATCGCGTCCTTCTGCATGACCTGAACGACGGAGGACGGGAAGTATGTCCTGATATCGCCGAGCCATCGGGTCACCTTGGGCGCCGACGATCCCAGCCCGGCACTGCGCGAACTGTCGCTCCCGCCCTGGTCGTAGAGCGCGGCCAGGGCCGCGTCCATACCCGCGTCTCCCGCCCCCAGCTCTCCGCTGGAACAGCCCGGCATGCCGTCGGCCTCGCTCCCCAGCACCAGCCGCCACCGGCGTAACCGCTCGTCCATCAAGCCCTCCCCAGAATCGCCAGCACGGTCCTTACGGCCCCGGCGGCCTGGCTCTCGTCATACGTGATCTCTACTGGCGCCGTCGCGCCGGAGGCGACCCGAGAGCCGATGGCCCGCCGTTCCGGCGGTGCGAAGGCCCCGAAAGTACGCCTCAGCAGCGGCAGCACATCTATGAACGCCTCCCCCTGGAGCCCGGTCAGCCACCCGTCCACCATCGCGAGCAACCGCGCGTCGTGCACGAGCATCAGCCCGCCCCCGGACAGGAACCCTTCGATCCAGGCCGCGACCCGAACCGGCGGATGCCCCAGAGACATCGCCCTGGACATCCGGTCATCAGCGTCATCGATGACCTCGGCGTCGAACAAGATCCGTACGATCCGCCCTTCGATCACGCCCGGCACATCAGCCCGATCGGCCACCCCGCGCAACGCCGCCAACCACCTCCCCCTCGGCGATGTGACGGCATAAGCCGCAGAGGAATCCACACTTCTCGACGCCACATCTGAGGACACGTTCCCGGACGAGATTGCGCCTCCGGACGAGGTCGCGTCTCCAGACGAGGTCGCGTCTCCGGGCGAAGTCGCGTCTCCAGACGAGGTCGCGTCTCCGGGCGAAGTCGCGTCTCCGGGCGAAGTCGCGTTCGTGGTGGCGGGGTCGTCGAGGAGGGTGACTGCTGAGGTCACCGCGTCGATTTGCACGACCATTTCGCGGGCGGTGTCGTCGTCCAGGCCGGATACGGCTGGAGACAGGCCGGCGCAGCTACGGGCCAGCAGGGAGGTGACGATCGAGCCGAGGCCGTCGGCGGGAGTGCCGCGGACGTCGCCGTAGCGTTGGGCACGGACGAGGGCGGGCAGGGCGGCCATGAGATGCCGGACGTCGTGGTCGAGCGCCGCCCGGTCGCCGATCGCCTTCAGCACGTGCGGGAGCGCGTCCGGCAGATCGGCGAGCAGGCACTGCTCGACCAGGCCGGTGAGATCCGCGAGGGCGACGCCCTGGGCCTCAGCCGCCGGAGAGCCGGGGGTGGCGGAATGGGCGGGCCCGGCGGCGACTTCGCGGATCTTGGTCATGGCGGCGGACGGGACGGTGATGCCGCAGGCCGCGGCTTCGATCAGGGTGATGTCGTATTCGGGATGCCATTCGAGGGTCCACGACTCCTTGAAGGTGCCCTTGCCGCGGGTCTCCCGTGGGGTGCCCCAGGGCACGCCGAGGACGCGCAGGCGGTGGAGCAGCTTGCTGCGGTCCAGGTCCAAGGGTTTGCGGAGGTCCAGGTCGTAGTCGCGGGCGAGGGCCTCCGGCTTGAGGCGCAGGCGCCGTTGCTCCTCGCGCAGGTGCCGTTGCAGCGGGACCATGGGGGTGGCGTCGGGGACGTGGCCCAGGCTTTCGCCCACGACGAGCTGCCGCTGGATCAGTTCGACCGGGAGCTCGTCGCCCTCGCAGAGGACGGCCCTGGCCGCTTCGGTGACCTCGGCGAGTCCCGCGAGGGGCCTGCCACGCAGGACGGCGAGGCTGTTGGCGAGCCGGACCGATTCGATGACGTGCGCGGAGGAGACGGGCAGGCCTTCCTCCCGGAGCACGCGCGCGGCCTTGGTCAGCCACCGTTCGATCGGCTGGACAGGGTTGTCGAACAGATGGTGATACCAGCCAGGTGAGGTGATGCCCGCGCCGTAACCACTCCAACTGGCCAGCCGTCCATGGGTCCAGGGCACCCACGTCATCTCCGCCTTGACCTTGGGCAGTCCCCTAAGCAACCGATCATCGGCAACGGCCGTGGTCACCTGAGTCAGGGCCGGCACATGCCACGCGCCGCACACAACGACGATGTTCGTAAAGCCCTCCTTGACGGCCGCCCGAATCGTCCGGCGCATGTACGCCTCCCGCCGGGCCTCATACTCGTCGGGCGTGTAACCCTCCCGGACCGCCGCCATCGCCTCAGCGATCACCTCGAACGGGGTATCCCCCCGATGCTCGACGGCGTCCTCCCACCAACGCTCCGGATCGTCATAACCGGCCGCCGCGGCCAGCGCCCCAATCGGATCCACCCGAAACCCAGACCCATCAGCCTCCCGAGAAGATTCCTCCGAATCCCGCTCCACCGGCCCGTCCAGGCTGTTCGCGCCCGGGCTATCGCGGTCGGGAAGGGGCGTGACGACCTCACCCGGGCCACCACCATCGAGGGCGACGGCCTCACCCGGGCTACCTCTGCCGGAAGCGGGCATGGTGGCCTCGGCCGAGCGACCACCATCGGAAGCAGGCACAGCAGCCTCGACTGAGCCACCGCCGCCAGAATCGGACACGATCGCGTCCTCCGAGCGACCACTATCGGAAGCAGGCACAGCAACCTCGGCCGAACCACCACCGCCAGAGGCGGACACGATCGCCTCACTCGAGCCGCCACCGCCAGAATCGGAAGCAGGCACAGCAGCCTCGGCTGAGCCACCACCGCCGGAAGCGGGTACGCCAGCCTCGGCTGGGCCGCCGCCGCCGTCGGAGGCGGGTTCGGGGGAGTCTCTTGGATCTTCGGGGGTGTCGCCTGAAGTGTCGTGTTGGGGGCGGATGGCCAGTGAGTTGGTGGCGGGGAGGTCGCAGAAGCGGGCGGGGATTGCGGCGTGGGCGGCGTACTGGAGGGCTTGCCATTCTGGGGAGAAGGTGGCGAAAGGCCAGAAGGCCGCTTTGGTGGGGTCGCCAGGGACGTGGGCCAGCAGGGCGACCGGGGGCTCCATCTCGGGGTCGGCGGCCAGGGAGACCAAGGCGTCGGCTTCGGGCGGGCCCTCGATCAGGACGATGTCGGGGGACAGCCGTTCCAGTTCGGCGCGGACCGCGCGGGCCGAGCCGGGGCCGTGGTGGCGGACGCCCAGGACGGTCAGGCGGGGTTCAGCTCGCATCGCGGCAGGCCCGGTAGAAGTCACGCCAGTCCTTCCGTTCCCGGACGACGGTCTCCAGGTACTCCTGCCAGACGACCCGGTCGGACACCGGATCCTGGATCACAGCCCCGACGATCCCGGCCGCGACGTCGGCGGGCCGCAGGACGCCGTCACCGAAGTGGGCCGCGAGAGCGATGCCACTGGTCAGGACGGAGATCGCCTCGGCCGTGCTCAGCGTGCCGCTCGGCGACTTGACCTTGGTGCGGCCATCGCCGGTCACCCCGGCACGCAGCTCGCGGAAGACCGTGACCACCCGGCGGATCTCCTCCATCCCGGCGGGCGTGTCGGGCAGTTCCAGGCTCCGGCCAAGCTGGGTGACCCGGCGGGAGACGATGTCGACCTCCTCCTCGGCGGTGGCGGGCGTCGGCAGCACCACGGTGTTGAACCGCCGCCGCAACGCGCTCGACAGCTCGTTCACACCCCGGTCGCGGTCGTTGGCGGTGGCGATCACGTTGAAGCCCTTGGCCGCCTGGACCTCCTCGTTCAGCTCCGGAATCGGCAGCGTCTTCTCCGACAGCACGGTGATCAAGGCGTCCTGCACGTCGGACGGCATGCGGGTGAGCTCCTCGACCCGGGCCAGCCGCCCTTCGGCCATCGCCCGCATCACCGGGCTCGGCGTCAGAGCCTCCCGGGACGGACCTTCGGCGAGCAGGCGGGCGTAGTTCCAGCCGTACCGGATGGCTTCCTCGGCGGTGCCCGCGGTGCCCTGGACCAGGAGGGTGGAGTCGCCGCTGACGGCGGCGGCCAGGTGCTCGGAGAGCCAGGTCTTGGCCGTGCCGGGGACGCCGAGCAGGAGCAGCGCGCGATCGGTGGCCAGGGTGGCGACGGCCACCTCGACGATCCGGCGGGGGCCGATGTATTTGGGTGTAATGGGCCCGCCCGGGTAGTCGGCGTCGCCGAGCAGGTACGTGGTCACCGCCCAGGGCGACAGCTTCCAGCCGGGCGGGCGCGGGCGGTCGTCGGCCTTGGCCAGGATCGCCAGCTCGTCCGCGTACTGATCTTCCGCGTGGGGGCGCAATACGGTGGTCACGAGAACTCCTTGGTCAGGTCGAATCGGAAACGCAGCGTGGTCGGGAGAACGTGCAGGTCGTCGGGGAGGTGCCCCAGCTGGTCGTGCAGGGCGGGGTTGAGCCGTTCCGCGGCGAGTTTGGCCAGCTCGCCCGCGTTCCACGGCTGGCTGGCGGCGACTTCGACGACACGCTCGAGGACGGCGGCGGCCAGAGGGCCGCTCCACGGCCGGGCGATACCGCCGAGCATCATGATCAGCTGGCCGTTGACGCTCTTGGCGCGGACGAGCTCGGCGGCCCGGTGGGACTGCTCCGCGGGGGGCAGCACGGCCAGCAGGTCGGTGAGCGGCTCAAGGTCGAAGAGGGCGCGGGCCCAGCCGGGGTCATGCTGGAGGATGGCCGCCCTGGTCCAGCCCATGACGACCTCGCGTCCCCAGTCGGGGATGGTCAGGCGGGTGATCTCGCCGACGCTGAGGCCGAAGTGTCCGGGCCAGAAGTCGAGCGGGGTGTGCGCGATCAGCTGCTGCAGCCACCAGCTCTTGCGGCCGCCGCTCCGACCGGCGGGCAGTTCGCTCCTGATGCCGTCCCGCTCCATGGCGCTGTCGCACCGCTCTGGCAGCTCGACCGTCAGCGTGTTCCCGGCTCTGACCAGCAGCCCGGCGGCCCGCTCGGCCATCCGCCGCCCGAGCCGCGAGCCCCGCAGCCGGGTCAGCAGGTCGGCCGCGGCGCGGCGGACCTCGCGGCGGCGGTCGTCGAGCGCGGCTTCCAGGAACGGCTCGTCGTCCAGGCTGAGCCCGTCCGCGAAGGTGCCGAGAAAGACCGCGCGTTCGGCGGGCGACTCCTTGTCCCAGCCGACGGCCAGGAGTTCCCGGGCGTCTCCCGGCGAGGCGGCCCGGAGCCGCTGCAGGAAGGCCCGGCGGTCGCCGCTGCTGCCGAACTCCCAGACGCCGTGGTCGAGCAGACCCTCCCCGGACGACTCCTGATGCAGATACGCCCAAGACGGGTTGAGCTCGGCCAGCCATCGACCCCGAGCCCCCGTCAGCACGCCAAGGTGAGCCCGGACCGATCGGTCGCGCGCCCCGAGATCCAGCAGTTGCGGAATCAACCGCGCAGGAACACGAACGCCGTGCTCCACCGCGAGCTCCAGCCACTCGCCGATCAGGCGGGAATGCTCTCCCGCGAGCATCCGAGCCAGCCGATCGGCGGCCCTGGACGGCACCAGCGGCAAGCTCTCCACCGGAGCCGCGGCCAGCGGCTCCGCCCGCACCGGCGTCTGCCCCGCCCGCCGCGCCACCACTTCCACGGCGGCCTGCTCCAACACGCTCACGGCCGTGGCACCAGCCCCGCGATCGCTCCCCATCAACGCCGCCGAAACCAACTGCTCCCATCCAGCCCGGCTCACCACCTGCTCATTCACAGGATCACCACCAGATACGGCCGACGCGCGGCACGACTCATCGCCCGGCCGCTCGAAGAATCCAGCTGACACTGGCGGCACCCAGCACCACTCATCGCCCGGCCGCTCGAAGAATCCAGCTGACACTGGCGGCGCCCAGCACCACTCATCGCCCGGCCATTCGAAGAACCCGCCTGACGCCGCCAACATCCCCGGCTCATCGACCGGCCGTTCGGAGGATCCACCTGACGTTGCCGGCACCCGGCCCGACTCGTCGTCTGGTCGTTCACAGGATCACCACCCTGCCCTGTTCGTCCCAGGTGGTGAGAGGGCGCAGGCCGTCGGGTGTCCATTCGGTGGCGACGGTTACCGGATGGCCGCCGGAGACCGCGGCGAGTTGCCACGGTGTGCCGGTGGATGGGAGCAAGGGCACGGCGTTTTCCTCCTTCTGGTCGTGGTCGGCCAGGTGCCAGGCGGAGTCCGCTTGGGCGGGGACTACATCGTTGAGGACGATGGGCCAGGATTCTGTCCACGGATCGCGGGTGAGGACGTCCGCGATCAGTTGCGGGACCTCGCCCGCCCGTACGCCATGGGGAGGCGTCGCGCTGGAGGCGGCGGCCGAGTGGCGTTCGGCGACCAGGGCGCGCAGGGGCGCGGAGCCGGGATAGAAGCAGAGGCTGGCGTCGATGGTCGTGCCGAGGACCAGTGAGCTGTCCAGCGGCTGGCCGACCGGGGCGAAGGAGAGCACCAGGGCGGCGCGGCCGGTGGCGCGGCCGAGTAGCCAGACCCGGCGGGAGAGCAGGCGGTCGCGGTCCTCGTCGCGGGAGCCGATGACCTGCCAGTGGTCCCGCACTGGCGGCTGGGCCAGCACGTTCTCCTTCGGCGTGGTGAACCCCACCCGGGACCGGACCGTTTCGCGCAGATCGCGGGGCAGCTCGGGGGATCTGCGGTGGGCGACCGCGAGCAGATGGACCAGCGCGTATTCCGACAGCAGGCGGGCCGGCCAGTCCTCATGCCGGAACACCCGGCTGAGCTCCGTCATGACGCTCGCGACCCCGGGCACCTGCGCGTCGACGAGCCGTTTGGACAGGTCGGCCCAGTCGGCCGGCGCGGTCTGGCGGGCGCCGGCGATACCGTGCGCGATCTGGTCGCCCAGCCAGCGCTCCAGATCGGCCAGACCGGCGTCGACCCGCTCCTCCCGCTGCCGCGCCCGCCGATCGTCACCGGAACCCCCGGAGCCGCCCGCGGCCTCGTCCGCCGTGATGGCGGCGATCTTCTCCGCGACCTTGGCCGTCTGCTTGGCGGCGCGCTCGCGGCGCTGGTCCAGCCACTCCTCGACCCAGTCGACGGGCTCCTCGGCGGCGGGCACCCCGTCGGCCGACCAGAGCAGCAGCAGCCCGAGGGCATGCTTGCAGGGAAACTTCCGGCTGGGGCAACTGCACCGGTACGCGGGCTCCCGCAGATCCACACAAGCCCGGTACGGCTTGGCGCCGCTGCCCTTGCACTCCCCCCACAACGCGTCGCGCGCCACTCCGGCACGCGACCATTTCGCGGGCGCGCTCACACCCGCCGCCGCCTTCTGCGACGAGGCGTCCGGCGCGAGCGCCAGCACCTGATCCCGACTCCACCGTTCGATCACGCGCCGCACCATATCCGGGTCCGCCGACAATTCAACGTCGCCCAGCTCAGGACCGCATTCTGTCGGAGGCGCGTGAAATACTCACTCCGTGATGCCGCGAAACACGCAGCTCGGCCAAGAGGCGCAAAGCGCCCAGGGGATGCCAGGCGGTCAAGAAGGCGGCCAGGCCGGACGAGGCGACGCGGAAACACGGCGTAGCCGCGAAGCACATGTGGGGCAGGACACACGGGGTGAGCACGACACACGGGGTGAGCACGACACACGGGGTGAGCACGACACACGGGGTGAGCACGACACACGGGGTGAGCAGGACGCACAGGGTGGGCACGACACACGGGCTGGCCACAACGCACGGGGTGGCCAGGATTCACGAAGTGGGCGCGACGCACGGGCTGGCCACAACGCGCAAAGTGGGCGGGACGCTTGGCGTGGGCAGGACTCGCGAAGCAGCCAGGGGTCACCGGGTAGCCCGGATGCACGAGGTGGGCGTGACGCGGAAAGCGGATCGGTGGGCCCCGGGAGTTTGATTGGGCGGGGTGAGGAGCTTGGGCGGCTGGTGCGGGTGCTTGACGCGGCGGCTGGGGGGCTGGCGGGGGTCGCGCTTGTCGGTGGGGATGCGGGGATTGGGAAGACGCGGCTGATCCGGGAGCTGGTCGAGCTGGCCAGGCGGCGGGATTTCGTGGTGCTGGTGGGTCAGTGTGCTGAGCTGGGCGACGCGTTGCCGTACCTGCCGCTTACCGATGCGTTGCGGGGGGCTGCGGGCGGGCCGGTGGTGGAGGGGCTGGCGGCGCGGCCGGTTTTGCGGCGGTTGCTGCCGGATTCGGATGCGACGCCGGCCGATGTGGTGACGGGAGGGCTGGCGCAGCAGCGGTTGTTCGGGTCGATGTTGAGCTTGCTCACGGAGGTGGCGGAGCAGCGGCCGGTGCTGTTCGTGCTGGAGGATCTGCATTGGGCCGATCGCTCCACTCGGGATCTGGTGGTGTTTCTGACCCGGATGTTGCAGCGAGAGCGGGTGTGCCTGGTCGGGACATACCGGACGGATGATCTGCATCGGCGGCATCCGTTGCGGCCGGTGCTGGCCGAGTTGCAGCGGTTGCCGCTGGTCACCGGGGTGGAGGTGCCGCCGCTCGCGGATGAGGCGATGGCGGCGCATCTGGCCGCGCTGGGTGACGGGGACGCGAACGCCATCGACGGGGTGGTGCGGCGGGCAGGTGGGAACCCGTTCTTCGCCGAGGAGCTGTTCGCGTCCACGGCGGGCTCGGAACGGCTGCCGGGGACGCTGGCCGACGTGCTGATGGCGCGGGTCGAAGGGCTGTCGGACACAGCGCAGCAGGTGCTCAGGGTGGCGGCCGTGGCGGGCCGGAGGGTCGATCACGAAGTGCTGCGGGCGGCGGCGGGGCTGGCGGACGAGCCGCTGGAGGAGGCGCTGCGGGAGATCGTCTCCCGGGGGTTGCTGGCCGTCGGGCACCGGATCGGCTACGAGTTCAGGCACGCGCTGCTGCAGGAGGCCGTCTACGACGATCTGCTGCCGGGCGAGCGGACCCGGCTGCATCTGGCGTTCGCGGGGCTGCTGACCGAACGCGGCGGATCCGCCGCCGAGCTGGCGCATCATTATTCGGCGGCGCACGATCTGCGTGGCGCGGTGGTGGCCTCGGTGGAGGCCGGGCGACGGGCGATCGAGCTGGGGGCGCCCGCCGAGGCGCATCGGCATTTCGACCGCGCGCTCGCGGACTGGGCGCACGTTCCGGACGCCGAGCAGTTGACCGGGACGACCCGGGTCAGGCTGACCTTGGAAAGCGCCGCCGCGGCGGCCGACAGCGGCGACTACCACCGGGCGATCGCCCAGCTCAAACGGCTGCGGCAGCTGGTCGGCACGCCGGAACTGATCGCGGAGACCAACGAGCGGCTGGCCTACTACCAGGCCGACGCGGACGACTCCGCTGGGATGGTCGACACGGCCCACGCCGCTGTCGCGGCCCTCGGCGACGAACCGGAGAACCCGTTGCTGGCCAAGGCGCTGGCGACGTACGCGCGAACGCTGTGGGACAGCAGGCGGCCGGAGGAGGCGCACGCGACGGCGACCCGGGCGCTGGAAGTGGCGCGCCGGACCGGGGCGGCCGACGCGGAGACCACCGCGCTGATCTCGCTCGCGCTGTTCGAGGAGGTCACCGGCACGCCGGCGCAGGCCGAGGAGCTGCTGTCCGGCGCGGCAGCCCAGAACTCCCCCAATCTGTCCATCAACCTGCGCGCCCGCTTCAACCACGCCCGCGTGCAATACGAACGAGGCAATCTGGAGGCCGCCGCCAAGTCCACGGAGGAGGGGGTCAGGCTCGCCCGCGAAACCGGCCTCACCTGGAGCATGTACGGCACCGACCTGCGTTTCCTGCAATATCTCGTGCATTATGTGGACGGCGACTGGGCCACGGCGGAGACGCTGGCGAACGGGTTCGGCGTCCGGGTGGGCACGATAGCCGAGGCGGTCCTGTCGTCGTTCGCGCTGTTCGTCGAGGTCGGCCAGGGGCGGCCCGCCGCCGACGAGCGGCTGCGCTGGCTCGAGCCGTTCTGGCCCCAGGACGAGTTCGTGATCTACATGGCGCGCGGGCTGGCGGCCGAGCAGGCGTTGTGGCGCGGGGATCCCGGGACGGCTCTGACGCACATCGAGGCGGTGCTGGCCACGCTGACACGATTCGACGCCGGATCCATCAGGATGGCCGCGACCGGGCTGTGGGCGCTGGCCGAGCAGGCCAGAGATCACCGAATCACCGCCGAGCAGACGCGGACCATCCGGGAACACGCCGACGAACTGCTGGCCCGTGCCCGGTATGCGGCCGCCAACGGCCTGTCCGGGCCGCGTGGGGAACTCGGCCCGGAGGGCAAGGGCTGGGCGGCGCGCGCCGAAGCCGAATGGCATCGGGTGTACGGCACGGCGACGCCGGAGATCTGGCGGACAACGGCGGAAGCGTTCTCGTTCGGCTTCCGCTACGAGGAGGCTCGGTCGCGGTGGCGGCTGGCCGAAGCCCTGCTCGAAGCCGGTGACCGGGCTTCCGCCCTGGTGGAGTGGACTGCCGCCGCGAAGATCGCCGACCGGTTGCGGGCGGTTCCGCTCGGGACGGCACTGGCCCAACTCGGTCGGCGGGCTCGATTTTCGCTGACCGACGACAACCAGGCCGGACAGAGCGGACCCGGCGGACCAGGCAGAACGGGCGGACCAGGCAGAACGGGCGGACCGGGCAGTCGAGGCGGTGCGGTCGAGGCGCTGCCGGTGAATGTGCTGGCCTCGCTGACCAGTCGGGAGCGTGAGGTGCTCGCGCTGGTCACGGCGGGGAACTCCAACCGGGAGATCGGTGAGCGGCTTTTCATCTCGCAGAAGACCGCGAGCGTGCACGTGTCCAACATCCTGGCCAAACTCGGGGTGGCCACACGAACCCAGGCAGCCGCGATCGCACACCAAGAAGGGCTCGCGCCACCCGGAGACTGAGTCGCCCGGGGGACTGAGTCGCCTGGTGACCGAGTCTCCCGCTGACTGGTCATCCCGGAGGCTGAGTCTCCGGCTGACTGTTCACCCCGAAGGCTGAGTCGCCCGGGGACTGGGGCACCCGGGACTGGGGCACCCGGGACTGGGGCACCCGGGACTGGGGCACCCGGTCACTGAGTCGCCCGGTCACTGAGACTGAGTCGCCCCGTGATCGAGTGGCCTGGTGACCGAGTCTCCCGTGGCTGGTCTCTCCCCCTGGTGACTGAGTCTCCTGGTGGATGAGGAGATATGTGTCCGAGGAATACATGGCTGAGGAAATACGCGGCTGACGGAAATACTCTGGAACAAAGCGCCCTTCGCGAAGGATTTTGGAGGTCAACGATGACCCGCCACATCGTTTCCGTCATCGGTGGTAAGGACAGCCAGGCCGCAGCGCCGTACAAGTCGGTTAATCCGGCTCGGGTGGAGCAGGTGGTGGCCGAGGTGGGGCTGGCGGACGCGGAGACGTTCGCGGGGGCCTGCCGGGTCGGGGCAGGAGCGCAGCGGGACTGGGCGAAGGTGCCCGCGCCGGTGCGCGGGCGGGTGATCGCGTCGATCGGGCGGCTGGTCGAGGAGAACGCGGAGACGCTGGCCCGGCTGGTGACCGACGAGATCGGCAAGCCGTACGCGGAGGCCCTGGGCGAGGTCCGGGAGATCGTGGACACCTGCGATTTCTTCCTGGGCGAGGGGCGGCGACTGTACGGGCAGACGGTTCCGTCGGAGATGCCGGACAAGAGCCTGTTCACGTTCCGGGTTCCGGTGGGGGTGGCGGCGATCATCACGGCGGGGAACTTCCCGGTGGCGGTGCCATCCTGGTATCTGGTTCCTGCGCTGTTGTGCGGGAACGCGGTCATCTGGAAGCCCGCTGAGTACGCGGCCGCTTCCGCGCACTCCCTCTACCGGCTGTTCGCGGCGGCCGGGCTGCCCGACGGTGTGCTCAACATCGTGTTCGCGGACGGCGCGGCCACCTTCGCCGGGCTGGATCAGGCGCTGGGTGAGGGTTCGGTGCAGAAGGTCGGGTTCACCGGGTCCTCCGAGGTGGGGCGCAAGATCGGCGAGCTGTGCGGGCGGCACCTGCAGTCGCCCTGCCTGGAGCTCGGCGGCAAGAACCCGATGGTGATCATGCCGGACGCGGATCTCGATCTCGCCGTCGAGGGCGCGCTCTTCGCCGGATTCGGTACGGCCGGCCAGCGCTGCACCTCACTCGGCACGGTCATCGTGCACGAATCCATCCACGACGACTTCGTGGCCCGCTACACGGCGGCCGTGCGCGCCGCGTCCATCGGCGACCCGACCGGCGACGTGATCTGCGGCCCGCTGCTGGACCACAAGTTCGCCGACCGGTTCGAGGAATACCTGACCTGGGTCGAACCCCACCACCAGGTGCTCACCGGCCCCACCGGCAAGATCACTGAATCCAGCCCCCGGGGCGAGTTCACCGGCGACGGCGGCCTCTACTACCACCCCGTCGTCGTCGACGGCGTCCGCCCCGACGACCGGCTGTTCCTGGAAGAGACCTTCGGCCCCATCGTCGGCGTGACCACCTTCGAAACCCTCGACGAGGCCATCCACCTCGCCAACAAACCCGGCTACGGCCTGTCCTCCTCGATCTACACCACCAACCCCACCTCCGTGTTCCGCTTCCGCGAGTCCGTCTCCGCCGGAATGCTCAGCGTCAACAACTCCACCTCCGGCGCCGAAGCCCACCTCCCCTTCGGCGGCAACGGCAAATCCGGCAACGGCAGCCGCCAATCCGGCATGTGGGTCCTCGACCAGTTCACCCGCTGGCAAGCCATGAACTGGGACTACTCCGGCCACCTCCAGAAAGCCCAAATGGACGTCGCCGAGATCATCCCCGACACCGGCTTCCGCCTCTGAACCCATCCAAAGACTGAAATTTCGGGTTACTCGCCGTTATCCGGCGCCGTTTACGCCCGCACCACTTCTCACCGCACCGGCGCCAAGAGTGCGGCCTTTCGCATCGGTTCTTTCACATCCGTAGAGATCCCGACCTGTGAAGACTCTCGCGCGTGGATAACCGGGCCACAAGGGACGTCGTTCAGACTCGTAAGTGGGCGAGGACAACATCGACCGGGCCAAGAAGGCCTCGCGAGCGCTCAGTCGTTCAGGCCCGTAAGCAGGTGAGAACAACATCAACCGGGCCAAGAAGGCCACGCGAGCGCTCAGTCGTTCAAGCTCGCAAGCAGGTGAGAACAACATCAACCGGGCCAAGAAGGCCACGCGAGCGCTCAGTCGTTCAGGCTCGTAAGTAGGTGAGGACGGCTAGGCCCGTTTTCCGTAGGTGGGGATGATTGGGGCATCTTCGGCGCGGCTTGTTGATCGTGGCAGTCCGAGCCGGTAGTTCCTGAGCCTCGTGAGACAACCAGCGCAGTTCGGCGGCCCGAGT
>NZ_JBDPLV010000054.1:0-84885 GCF_039871605.1 Acrocarpospora sp. B8E8
TCGTCGAGCATGTTCTGGCCCGGCTCAAGGACTATCAGATCCTGCGGCAGTGCCGCCGGGAAGGAGATGCGATCAACGATGCGGTGCGCGGCGTCGCCGCGCTACACAACCTGAAGATCGACGTCCCTGCTTGTACAGCCAGGTCACGCGGGCGGGAAACGACGGCCTCAACCGATATACGGGGCAAGTATTAGCGCCTCCCTCTCAGCGCGCTAGCGGACATATGTTCATGATGCGAACAAATAGGACGCTTGTCGTTGACGGTGGCAAGCCTTCGACCTACGTTCCCTATGAGCACTCACGTTCGTATGACGAACATCTGGAGTGAACCCATGCGACGTCGCGGTGGGCGTGGTCATCCCGCGCTGCGGGCCGCGTCCAACTCGACCATTGAGTTCCTGCGGCCGATCCCCTCGGTGGCGCTGATCCCGCTGGCCACCCTGCTGTTCGGCGCGTCCCTCGGCTCCACCCTGCTGCTGGTCGCCTACGCGGCCTTCTGGCAGGTCCTGTACGGTGTCGCCGACGTGGACACCGTGGCCAGGGACACCGCCCGCTCGTACGGCCTGCGCCGGTGGTCCGTCATCCGGCACCTGGTGTGGCCGACCGCGTTGCCGTACATCATGACGGGGTTGCGGCTGGCGGCGGCGGTGGCGTTCATCCTGGCGATCACCGCGGAGCTGGTGATCGGCAGTCCCGGGCTCGGGCTGGAGATCCAGACCGCGCAGAGCGGCGGCGCGGTGCCGACCGTGTACGCGCTGGTGCTGACCGGCCTGATCGGGATCGCGGTGAACGCCGGCGTCCGGATGCTGGAGCGCCGGGTTCTGGCCTGGCCTCGGTCCGTGCGGGGAGCGACACGGTGAGGGCGATCGTGCGGGTGTTCGGGCTGCCTGCGCTGCTGGTGCTCGCCTGGTGGGCCTACGGCGCGGTGGCGGGCAACTTCTACATGCCGGACCCGCTCCGGGTCGCCCAGGCCTTCGCCGAAACCTGGTTAGGGCAGCGCTTGCTCGATGACGCGCTGCCGAGCGTCGGACGGCTGGCGGCCGGATACGTGGTGGCCACCGTCATCGGGGTCGGGCTCGGCGTGCCGATCGGGCTGTCCATGCGGCTGCGGGCCACGGCGGAGCCGGTGCTGGGGTTCTTCCAGCGCGGCTTCCAGATCGCCGAGATGTGGAGCGGCATCCTGCTCCTCGGCCTGCTGGGCTTCGCGCTGTCCTCGGCCTTCCGGTGGCTCGAACGCCGGATCCTATGGACCGGCTCGCCGAACGCAGCGGCCGGGGCAAGGCGCCCTGGTCGGCTTTCGACGAGGTCAGCCTGGCCGCTCTCGCCAGGTCCTTCGGCTGCCCGGCGCGCCGCGTGAGCGGCTACGACGGCCTGATCGCCGCCCTGGACGAGATCGTGCCCACGCTGCACTCTCGGGAGGAGCCCTTGCTGCTCGACGTGGCCGTAATTCCCGACACCGAATTCCATCCCTGAACCTGTGGAGCCTCCGCTGCTCGATGTGGCTGTGGTTCCGACGCCGAAATTCCACCCCTGAACCTGTGGAGGATCACATGTCGCTCATGGACCCCAAGATCTGGACCGGCCAAGTTTTCAGCGGCGGCTGGACGAACTCCCGCGCGGGTGACGCGGCCGTCGTCGAGCCCGCCACCGGCCACGAGATCGGCCGGACCGGCATCGCGGACGCCGACGACATCGCGGCGGCCGTGACCGTGGCCAAGGCCGCGCAGCGAGAGTGGGCGGCCACCAACTTCGAGGAGCGCGCCGCCGTGCTCCGCCGCGCGGGCCACCTGTTCGAGCAGCACGCCGAGGACATCCACCACTGGATCATCCGGGAGGCCGGGTCGATCCCGCCCAAGGCGGGTGTGGAAACCCATGTCGCCTCGCAGGAGTGCTACGAGGCCGCCGCGCTCGCCTCGGCCCCGATCGGTGAGATCATCCCGACCGCCAAACGCCGGATGAGCCTGGCCCGGCGCATCCCGGTCGGCGTGGTCGGCGTGATCGCCCCGTTCAACTTCCCGCTCATCCTCGGCACCCGCTCGGTCGCCCCCGCGCTCGCGCTCGGCAACGCCGTCGTACTCAAGCCCGACCCGCGCACCGCCGTCTGCGGCGGCGTCGCCATCGCCCGGGTCTTCGAGGAGGCGGGACTCCCGGCAGGCCTGCTCCACGTCTTGCCCGGCGGACCCGAAGCGGGTGAAGCCCTGGTCGCCCACCCCGACGTGCCGGTGATCTCGTTCACCGGCTCCACCGCCGCCGGACGCACGGTCGGCGAAGCTTGCGGACGCCTGCTCAAGCGCGCCCACCTGGAGTTGGGCGGCAACTCGGCGCTGATCGTGCTGGAGGACGCCGACCTGGACCTGGCCGCCTCCGCCGGAGCCTGGGGTTCCTTCCTGCACCAGGGCCAGATCTGCATGACCACCGGCCGCCACCTGGTCCACGCCTCGATCGCCGACGAGTACGTGGCCCGCCTCGCCGAGAAGGCCGACCACCTCCCGGTCGGCGACCCGGCCACCGAGCGCGTCGCCCTCGGCCCACTGATCTCCGTCGGCCAGCGCGACAAGGTCCACGCCCTGGTCACCGGCAGCGTCGACGGCGGCGCCCGCCTGGCCGCCGGCGGCACCTACGAGGGCCTCTTCTACCGCCCGACCGTCCTCACCGGAGTCACCACCGACAGCCCCGCGTACGCCAACGAGGTCTTCGGCCCGGTCGCCCCCGTCATGCCCTTCAGCACCCCCGACGAAGCCGCCGCCCTGGCCGGCAACAGCGAGTACGGCCTGTCCCTCGGCATCCTCAGCCGCGACGTCATGAAGGCCGTCGACCTGGCCGAACGCATCCCCTCCGGCATCGTCCACATCAACGACCAAACCGTAGACGACGAAGCCGTGGCCCCCTTCGGCGGCGTCGCCGCCTCCGGCACCGGCTCCCGCTTCGGCGGCCTCCGCGCCAACGCCGACGCCTTCACCCACACCCAGTGGCTGACCATGCAGGGCGACATCGCCGGCTATCCGTTCTGACCGGCAGTTCCGGCTGACCTTGGACTTAGGGCCGGTCGGCAGTCAATGGCGGGCTAGGTTCCGAGGCGTGGCCACTGATCACGGGATGGCCTCGCCTCCGGCCCATGGGTGGGAGAACCACGGTGCCGGGGTTGTCCGTCAGCCGGGGCAGTAGGGTTTGGTGCCTATGGGGCGTCCCGGCTGGTTGCTTCTGGTTGTTGGGTTTGTGTTGGCTGCGTTGAATTTGCGGCCTGCGTTGGCGGGGTTGTCGCCGGTGCTTGGGGCGATCATGGACGATCTCGCGCTTGGGCCGGCGGCGGGTGGGGCGATCACCACGGTGATGGTGGTTTGTCTTGGGTTGCTTGGGCCGGCCGCGCCGCTTATTTCTACGCGGTTCGGGCTGGATCGGGCGCTCCTGGTGGGGTTGCTGGTGCTCGCCGTGGGTGCGGTGTTGCGTAGTTCGGATGGGTTGTTCGGGCTTTATGGCGGGGCTGTGCTGGTTGGAACGGCTATCGCGATCATGAATGTGGTCATGCCGGGCCTGGTCAAGCAGCATTTTCCCGAGAAGATCGGGCTGTTCACGGGGATCTACGTCTCGTGTCTGGTCACCGGTGCGGCGGGGGCCTCGGCGTTGGCGGTTCCGCTGGCTGATGCCTACGGGTGGCGGGTGGCCGCGGGGTCGGTCGCGCTGCTGGCCGTGTTGGCGGCGATTGTCTGGATTCCGCAGGCGTGGCGGCCGGTTCCGGTGGCGAGCACCGGTCCGCGGCCGTTTCGGCGGTTGCTGCGCAGCCGGGTGACCTGGTTCGTGACCGCGTTCATGGGCATGCAGTCCATGTCGTTCTACATCATGCTCGCCTGGCTGCCGACCATCTTCCAGGACGCCGGTCTCCCCGCCGACCAGGCCGGATACCTGCTCAGCCTGACCAACCTCATCCAGATCGCCGCGACCCTGTCGGTGCCGATCATCGCCGGGCGGGCCCGCTCCCAGGTCCCGCACGTGGCCGCAGCGGCCGTCCTCACCCTCGCCGGATATCTCGCTGTATTACTCGCCCCGGCCACACTGCCCTGGCTCTGGATGATCATCCTCGGCGTCGGCCAGGGCGCCTCGATCGCGCTCGCCCTCCTGATCATCACGCTGCGCGCCCCCGACCCCACCTCGGTGACCGCCCTCTCGGCGATCGCCCAGTCCTTCGGCTACCTCCTGGCCGCCCTCGGCCCGTTCGTGATCGGCCTGCTCAACCAGCTCACCGGCGGCTGGACCTGGCCCCTGGTGGCCGGCCTGGCCGTCTGCGTGATCCAGCTGGCCTTCGGCCTGATCGCCGCCCGCCCTGTCGTGATCACCAAGGAAGAGGCTACGATTAGGTAAGGCTAACCTAAAGGAGCATCCCGTGCTGGCCGAGCTCAACGCCACCCTGGAGAAAGCCGCGGCCGAGCAAGACGGCATCCTCGGCGTGCTACCGGGCCTGGTGGCGGAATCTTCGTCGGGCGACGGCTGGATTCCGGCCCCGGAGCTGGCGCGGGAGCCGTACCAGGCGCTGGCCGGGTTCGTGGATGAGACGGCTGAGCGGTGGAACGCGCCGCGGCATGTGGCGGCGGCCGTGTTCTGGAAGACCTACACCTATTGGCACATCTTTCCGATCGCGCTCGGGTGGTCGATCAACCGGCGGGTCCCGTTGATGCGGCTTGAGCACACGATGGTGCGCCCGTCCGACGCGGGAGTGACGATCGCGGCCACCGAGATCACGGTCGCCGTCGAACCCGGGGATCCCGTCGCGGGAACCCCGGGCACGGTGGTGAGCGACGATCTCGGCGCGACCATCAGGGAGGCGTTACTCGACGGGCAGCAGCCGCTGATCGAGGCGATCTCCAAGCTGACCCGGATAGGGCGGCGCAACCTGTGGGGCTCGACCGCCGAGGCCTTCGCGGGCCCGCTCCTGGAGACCGGCCCCTACCAGCGGGCCGAGGACCTGCTGCGATCGATCGGCCGCCCGGTGGACGGCCTGATCGAACCGCACGAGGACGGCTACCGGCGGCGGACCTGCTGCCTGTGGGTCACCCTCCCCGACGAGGAAGCCTGCTCGACCTGCTGCGTGAAGAGAGTGTTTTGAGATGCACCTCGTGCCTCTCAAAACACCCTCTTCAGAGCGGGCGCAGCTCGTCGGCGTAGCTGACCGACTGGCGGCGCATCATGCCGTCGTCCCGGATCGAGTACTGCCCCAGACGCCATAACGGCGGCGAGTACGCGTGAATCGACACGCTGCCGTGCTCCGCGCCGGTCAGCCGGTGGATGTGATCGGGGCCGAAGGTGAACGACTCGCCCGCGCTGACCGTGGTCTCCAGGTGCTCGCCGCCGATCCGCGGGTTGCACTCGGTCAGCGCGCCGTTGACCACCCGGACCGCGCCCGAGGAGATGTCGTGGTCATGCCAGCCGGTGTCGTCCTCGGGCCGCCAGCAGAGCAGCCAGACATCCACGTACGCGTCCCGGTAGAGAGAGGCGTAGTGCCGCCCCCCGTCCTCCGCGCCGTCGAAGCCGAGGTGCTCCTCCCACAGCTCGGGCTGGGCGGCCAGCTCGTTGACGAGCGCGGAGAGTTCGCGCCGATCCAGGGCTCGCGCGGGCAGCTCGTCCAGGGGAGTCGGACATGTCTGAGGAACCGGGATAGTGGGCGTGCTCATGAGGGCGACTCCTTTCGGGACAGCAGACGGGCCGGATTGGCCACCTGGATGGCGTGGCGGGCGGCGTCGCCGAAGTCCAGCGACGCCGATTCGGCATAGGGCTGGTCGGATCCGTTCACGACCACGTCGATGCCGAGCTCGCGGATGACGGCGTCGATGGCGCGCGGGCCGTAGGAGGACGTCTCGACGTAGAGGCCGGAGTCCACCTGGCCGCGGCTGGTGCCGCCGCGATTGATCTGCCGCTCGGAGTGCAGCGGGGCGAGCCCGGCCAGCAGCGAGAAGCAGACTTTGAGGTCCGGGTGGCGGGGCCGCCCGAAAGCTTGGAACGCGTACCAGGACGCGTGCATTTGCTGGACATACGGGACCACGGCGGGCCACCAAGCGGGGGTGTCCTGGCTTGGCCGATCAGGAGCGGCCAAGCCCGCCGAGCCGGAGGCTCGGCCATGAACGCAGTTCGTCGCCGGGCCCGGGTGTACGAACAGGGGGAGGCCGCGGGCGGCTAGTTCGTCCAGCAGGGGAGCCACGTTCGCCAACCCCGCCTGGTCGGAGATCGCCGTCGCCGGGAGTTGGAGCCCGGCGAAGCCCGCGTCGAGGGCGTGCGCGAGCCGTACCGAATCGATATCGGTTACCGGAGCCGACGCCCAGGCCTGGAACGGCGCGGGGAGGGTGGCGGCGCCGGTGTGGAAGGCGTCGATGAGCGGCCAGGCCTCGTCCGGCGGGAGGTGTTCGATGCCGAGCGGGCTGGACAGGGAGACGAGCGCGAGGTCCAGCCCGGCGTTGCGTTTCACCCGGAGGTCGATGTCGTGGTCGTCGGGATTGACCTGGTAGGGAGGCTCGCCGTCGAGGACGAGGGTCCAGCCGTCCAGGTAGGGGGGCGCGGTGCGGGCGCGCAGCGCGGCGACGAACGAGGACGGCCAGATGTGCTGGTGCACGTCCACGCCCATGGCCCTCCTCGATAACCCCTATTCCCGACTGATATTACAGGGTATCCGCACCACAACGGAACACTCGTGAGGTGAAACGGTTCACTGATACGCTTCAGTGAAGCGTTTCACCTCATTTGTGTCAAGGAGCGGGCGTAGGCTGATTCGATGCCTCAGCGCAAGAGGGCGACGATCCGCGAGGTGGCCAAGGCGACCGGCCTGTCACCTGCGGCGGTCAGTTACGCCCTGCGGGGCATGCAGGTCTCCGAGGAGACCCAGCGGCGGGTGCGCCGGGCGGCGGCCGAGCTCGGCTACGAGGCCGACCCGATCGCACGGGCCCTGGCCAGCGGCAGGACCGGCATGATCGGCGTGCTCTGCTCGTCGCTCGAAGACCTGTGGCAGCAGTCGCTGGCCGTCGGCATCGGGCGCACACTGCGGGAGAAGGACCACTACGCGCTGATCCTGGACGCGGCGGGCGACCCCGACCGGGAGAGCACGCTCGCCCGCCAGCTGCGCGGTGTGGACGGCCTGATCGTCCAGCCGGTGGACCCGGCCGCGGCCTTCTGGCCCGCCCTGGCCGAATCCCTGCCCGTCGTGGTGATCGGCGACGCCCTCAAGGACGCGCGCACCGCCGCCGAGGTCGTCTTCGACAACCACAGCGGGGTGACCATGGCGCTGGAGTACCTGCGCGCCATGGGGCACCACCGGGTCGCCGTGCTCACCCCCACCCAGGCCAGCACGCCCGACCGGCCCGCCGACCGGCTCGTCAACGACGAGGCGCAGCGGCTCGGCCTCGACATCGAGGTGCTCACCTGCCCGCAGGGCCTGGCCCCGGCCACCGAGGTGGCACGCTCCCTGCTGTCGGCCGATGTGCGGCCGAGCGCCGTGTTCTGTTTCTCCGACTCCATCGCGTACGGCGTGCTGATGGCCGCCAGCTCCCTGGACCTGAACGTGCCGCGGGACGTGTCGGTGATGGGATACGACGACCATCCGATGTCCGAGCTCCTGGGGTTGACCAGCGTCAACTGGAACCTGGACGGGATCGTGCAGGCCGCCGTACGGCTGGTGCTCGGCGCCGCCGACGGGACGATCCGGAGGCGCCGGATCACGCAGGAGCCGTTCCTGCGGGATCGCACCTCAGTCGGGGCTGTGTAGCCGTCGCCTGGCCGCCTCGATGTCGATCGGCCGGTCGGGTTCCGGGCCGCTCAGGGCGCGGTCGGCCGCGATCAGCTCGCAGGCCAGGACGATCTCGTACGGCTCACGCGCGGCCAGACAAGCCCGGGCCGCCTGAGTGGCGAAACCGGCGTGATCCTCGACACCTCGGGAGATGACGGCGCTGCTCGTCGTGACGGGGGTGGCGAGCTGGCGGAGGGCGGCCAGGGCGTCCTGGGTGACGTACTCCAGGATCAGCAGTCCGGAGGTGCCCTCGGTGGCGGCCAGGAACGGGAGCCTGCCGGTGTAGGCGGGTTCCATCAAGGTGGCGAGGCGGGCGGCGGACAGGGACGCGGTCTGGGTGAGGGCGACGCGCAGGGTGTCGAGGGTGAGGGCGATCGGGCCGGTGTGGAAGTTGCCGTTGTGGAGGGCTTCGGTGGCGATAAGGGGATTTTCCAGGGCGGAGTTGATCGCGGTGGTGACCGAAATTTCAGCGTTTTGTAGGGCGGTGAAGGCGGCTTGGTGGACTTGGGGGAAGGCGCGGTAGCCGTAGGGGTCCTGGATTCTGCGGGGCGTCGTGGCGGGGAGGATCGCGCGGAGTTCGGCGGCGACGTGGGTGTTCTGGACAGATTCGGCGAGGGGTTCCGTGGATGCTTGGACGGCCTGCCAGGTGCGTGCGGTGATTCTGATCGATGATTCCAGGAGCCTCCGCAGGTCGTGGAGGGCGAGGGCGGCATCGGCCAGGGTGAGGGCGCTGGAGCTGATGAACGGGAGCGCGTCGGTGGGCTCTAGTGGAAATGTCGGGCCGTTCCACGAAATTTCGCCCAGGAGGCAGAGGGCGGTGGTCGACAGGGCGGTCAGGTCGCCGGTGCCGATCGCGCCGTACTCGCGGATGGGCGGGACCGCGCGCCCGTTGATCGCGTCCGCGAGGACCGGGAGCAGAGCCGGGTCGAGGCCCGAGCCGCCGCGGAGCAGTTGATTGAGGCGGACCGCCAGCATGGCTGTGGCCCGCTCGGGACCGATCAGCGGCCCAGCCCCGGCCGCGTGACTGCGCAGCAGGTCCAAGCCCTGCTGTCCGGCCACGTCCTTGTTCGCGCCCACGCCGGTGGTCCGGCCGTACACCGGTCCGGCCAGGGCCGTGGCGGCGCGCCAGGAACGGTCGGCGGCGGCGGTCGAGCCGAGCGAGACCGTGGCGCGGCCGGTGCCGATCGCGCTGACCTGCGCGCAGGTCAGTGAGGTTCCGTCGAGGGGGACGACGCGGTCAGTCGTTGACACCGATGATCAGGTCGAGCAGCCAGGACACGATGCCGATGATGATCGCGCCCCAGAACGCCGCCCAGAAGCCGGCCACGTGGAACGGCAGGTCGATCTTCCCGGCGATCCAGCTCGTCAGGTAGAGCAGGCCGGCGTTGACGACCAGCGCGAACAGGCCGAGCGTGAGCACGTAGAACGCGCAGCCGACGACCTTGATGATCGGTTTCAGGAGCGTGTTGATGATTCCGAAGATCAGCGCGACCGCGAGGAGCGTGCCGATCTGCCTGGTGGTGTCGCTGCTCTCGACGGTGATGCCGTCCACTACCTGAGTGGCGACCCAGAGGGAGGCGGCGACTACCACGATCTTGAGGATGACCTTAATCACAGCTGTGATCCTTCCACGCTCGCACCCCGTTTGCGCAGTGCGAATGCGGATGCGTCATAGCGCGAACACATCGTCACACTATGTTTGCATAAGTGGTGATCCTGGGGGAAATGTCCAATTGGGGGTGGGTGAGAGATGGACGTCGACCAGTTGGCGCAGCTGTCCGCCAAAGAATTGCACGACCGCGCCGTGCGCTACGCGGTCCGGCACGGCGACTTCGGATTCCTGTGGGAGCTGCTGAAGGTGATCCCGGCCGCCGAAGCCGCGAGCGGACACTCCGACGAGACCGCGAACGATCTCAGCCGGGTGTCCGCGCTGCTCAGCGACGCGCTCGGAGCTGGGGAGGGCGAACTCGGCGAGGCCCTCCGCCCGATCTACATCGACTACCTGGCGCGGCATCCGGACGCGCTCAGGAACGCCGGCGAGGACGTGTAGCTCACCCCGCCATGCTCTCGGGGGCGTACGCGAGGAAGCCCGGCGTGGTCACGCCCTGGCCGTCGGAGGTGATGATCAGCACGTCGTACGGGGTGGCCTGGGTGTCCTTGGGGAGGGCCAGCAGGCGGGCGACGTGTTTGGCGCGGGCCAGGCTCATGCCGTACAGGGCGGCGGCGTACGCGCCCGCGTCCGCCAGATCCGGCCCGACCACGGTCACCCCGGCGATCCCGCTCGCGCGCGGGCGGCCGTCGTGCGTGGCGACGGCCAGATCGTGGGCGAACAGGACGGTACGCATGGCGTAGCTGTCGAGGTCGCGCAAGCCGCGCAGCCGCTCCCGCGCGCTCCGGACCGGATCGCGCACCCCGATCCGCCACGGCACGCCCGGCCGCGCAGAACCGCGCACCCGCACGTTCCCGCCCGCGCTCACGCAGTGATCGACCGCGCCCGCCGCCGCCAGCGCCCGCGAGACCCGCTCCACCGCCCAGCCCTTCACGTATCCGGCCGGCGCCGGCTCCTTGCCGATCGAGGCGCGCAACTCGCTCCGGCGCTTGAGCACCTCGGCCAGCTCCGGCGCGCACTCCGCCAGCGAGAGCTCATCTCGCGCGAGCCGGCTCACCTGGCTTCCCGCGTCGCTCCCGTCGAAGGTCTCGTCCACCCAGCGCAGCCAGGTGAACGCGTCGTCCAGCAGCGGCCGCAGCTCCCGCTGGGGCAGCGCCGTCCGGATATCTATGCCGACCGGGGTGCCCATCACCATCTCGACTCGATGTGCCCCGGGGAAGCGGGCACTGCGGTGGGCCTGGTCTTCGTTGATGTTCATCGGTCTCCTTCGCTCTGCACCCTGAGGTACGCGGGAGCTCCCGATCCTGTTCACGACTTCCGCGAAAGATCTCAGAATGATCTCGGGGTACTGTGCTGCGTATGGCGCCAGTACACGTAGAACGCACCCCCGAAGGCTTCGTCGCCAGCAACGAACGCGGCGCGCACCTCAAAATCGGCAGTGCCACCGACGAGGGCGTCTTCAGCCCCGTCGAACTCCTGCTGATCGCCGTCGGAGCCTGCAACATCGTCACCGTCGAACCCCTCACCGCCCAGCGCGGCCACCGCCTGCCCCGGCTCGCCGTCTCCATCACCGCCACCAAAGCCGAGCCCACCCTGCTGGACACGGTGACGGTCACGTACGAGGTCGAGCTTCCAGAAAGCCTCACGCCGGAGAAGTTCGCCGAGATCGCGGAACGCGTGCACCAGCGGCATTGCACGGTCAGCAGGTCCTTGGAGCGGGGGACTGAGGTCAAGCTCAACCTGCCTCAGGCCTGAGATCCAGACCAACTATCCACCCGTTCATGACGACTTCCATAAAGTCGGTTCTGTAGCGTGGAAGCAGGTCAAGGGGGCTGGAAAGCCACCACACAGGCTATATGTCACAAGGATGCGGGAGGGGAACCGTATCCCAAGCGGGGGAACCCGCCCAGAGCGCCTTTGGGGGAGGGCGCCTCGGCGGTACCGCTTAGTGAAAGTCGGGACCGGACAGTTGGGGGACTGTCCGGTCCCGACTGTATTTTGAGCCAGGCCGCCGCTACCAGGACGGCTACACCTTCGTCGACATCCACGCGGACGGACCGTGGACGCTCAGCCGCAACTGAAGCGGCTCGGGGCACTTAGCGGGACATGATGGCGATGCCGAGGCACATTTCGTCGCTGGTGCCTTCGCCCCAGACCACGTAGCGCGGGGGTTGGTTCTGGAGTTGGGGGAGTTGGGCGCGGAGGGAGGCGTCGTGGGTGCAGGTGACGCGGATGGTGTCGCCTGCTTTGACTTCGACGGGGGATTTCAGGGGGCGGAGGGCCTGGTCGTCGAAGTTGTAGTTGGGGACGTCCAGGAGGGTTTGGGCGGTTGGGGTGCCGGGGTTGAGTTCGACTTTGATGGAGCGGCCCAGGAGGTGCATGTGGCCGGCCAGGGCGTGGAGGTGGCCGGGTTGCTCGACGGGGACGTCGCAGTGCTGGGTGGGGCCGGGGGCGGGGGAGCCGCACATTTGGGTCAGGTGGTCGGGGGTGGCCATGGATTCTTCGCCGAAGCGTCGGCCGATGTCGGTGACGGCTGCCGCGCGGTCACAGAGTGGGCCTGATTCCTTGGCCGTACAGGGGAGTTCGACCTGGGCGGGGAACAGCGCGGTGCCGAGCGGTTCGAGAGCCTTGTCGCTGACCCGCAGGCGGATTCCCGACTGGTCGGAGCCGGTCCCGCCGAGGGTGTTGTAGTGCACCTGCATGACCAGCTGGCTTCCGCCGGGAAGCGGATGCCCGTACTTGGGATCGAGCAAGGTCTCGTTGGTCCCGGGCGCCCAGTGTGAAACCCATCCGGCTTCCCGTACGCCCGCGTCCGCGAAACACGTCCAGCCCTGACCGGGAGTGCTCGCATCCAACGCCTTGGCCTCCGCCGCCTGCTCAGGACTCAGCCTGAAGAAGATCGCATGATGCACGATCGCCAAATTCTCCGGTATGAACTGCGCCCCGGTAAGGAACCGCGCCCCCTCCCCCAGCGCCGGATCAATCAGAAAGCACCGATAATCATCGGTCCCCCCATTGGGCTCCTTCGGGGTATACGCCTCCGCCATCTTCAGCGTGACGAACCTCTCCCCGTCCCGCAACGGCTGCTGCACCACCGCCGTCCCCGAATGCCCCCCATGCCCCGAGACGACCGCCGCCTGCCCCCCGCACGCCACGACCACCATGGCAACCGCCACAAGAACCAGAATTCCCCGAATTCGACCCATGCTTCCACAGTTACCGATTTCCGCCGCCGCGCCATCCTCCTGGGGAAGGTTCCTCCTCTCCTCCGGCAGCAGGGTCCAGGAGCCTTCCGTATGACGGTGGGCCAGAACTCGGCGTGGTCTTGACGGTGGGGCGGTGATTGCAACATCCTGTCGCGTATAGGTAAGGCTTACCTAATTGAGGAGGGTGTATGCCTACGGTGCCGGCGTTGATTGCTGACCCGATGACGCGGTGGATGGGGCGGCGGGCTGTGGTGGTGGGGGTGGAGGTGCTGTCCGCGGGGTTGGTGCGGGTTCGGTTCGCTGGGGAGGCGTTGCGGGGGAGGGCGTGGCAGCCGGGGTGTGAGATCGAGTTCCGGGTGGGGGAGCGGGAGCTGCGGCACTACACGCCGGCCGCGTTCGATGGGGCGGACGGGTGGATCGACGTGGTCTTTCAGCTGTACGGCGCGGGTCCGGGAAGCCAATGGGCGCGTGGCCTCACGGTGGGGGACGAGACGCTGGTGCTGGGGCCGGGGGGCAAGTCGTGGGTGCGGGATGGGGCGACGCACTTCATGGCGGGGGACGCCAGCGCGCTGGGGTTGTTCGAGGCGCTGACCGTCGGGCTGGGGCCGGAGGCGAAGGTTTCGGGCGTGGTGGAGGTGTCGCCGGAGGACGCGGAGGCGGCGAGGGTGTTGCTGCCGAGGCTGGAGGTGGTGGCCGAGGGCGAACGGCCGGGGGATGCGATGCTGGCGCGGGTGCGGGAGATGGCGGTTGAGCGGCCGGACGCCGCCTACGTGGCGGGGCACGCGCGAAGCGTTCAGGAGGCGCGCGGGCTGCTCTGCGCCGAGCGGGTGGGCATGCGGCGGAAGGACGTCGTCACCAAGCCGTACTGGGCGACCGGGAAGAAGGGGTTGTAGTGCTGGGCCAACTGCTCGCACCGGTGCGAGGGCGGCTCTGGGCGGCGGCGGGGTTACAGGTCGTCGCGGCCGTGGCGGGGCTGGTGCCGTACGTGATGGTGGCGGAACTGGCTCGCGAGCTGCTGGGAGCGGGCGACGCGGGGCGGGCCTGGGCGATCGTGGGGGTGGCGGTCGCGGTCGGCGGCCTGGTGCTGGCCGGAACACATCGGTACACGGCCGGACTGATGGAGCGCGTGGACCATTCTGTGGATGCCGCCAGTGCGGAGGCGGGCAGCAGGGTGGTGGAGTTCGCCCAGGCTCAGGCCGTACTGCGGGGCTTTGGCAGGACAGGTCCGGCGTACACCGAACTGGAGTCAGCACTCCGCCAGCAGTATCGGGCCGGGCGGCGCTCGGTCACGAGCGCGATCCCGGGGCTGGGCCTCAACGCGCTGGCCGTGCAGGTCCTCTACACGGCGCTGATCGCGCTCGGCACCTACCTGACGCTCGGCGGGTCGCTGGATCCGGCCGGGCTGATCGTGCTGCTCGCGCTGGCCACCCGCTTCACCGAGCCGCTGCTGCTGGCCGCCGAACTGGGCGGCGCGCTCCGGATGGGCCGCAACAACCTGGCCCGCTTCGCCGAGATCCTCGCCACCCCCACCCTCCCGGAACCCGCCCAGCCGGTACGGCAGCCGCCCCCCGACGCCCCCGCCATCCAGCTCGACCACGTCGATTTCGGCTACGACGACACCCTCGTCCTGAAGGACCTCTCGCTGACCGTCCCGCCGCGCACGATGACCGCGCTGGTCGGGCCGTCCGGTTCCGGCAAGACCACCGTCACCCGGCTGATCGCCCGCTTCTTCGACGTACGGTCGGGCGCCGTCCGGGTGGACGGGCACGACGTGCGCGACCTCGGCACCGAGGACCTGATGTCGCGGCTGTCGCTGGTCTTCCAGGACGTCTACCTCTTCGACGACACGATCGAGGAGAACATCAGGCTCGGCCGTCCCGGCGCCACCGATGAGGAGGTCAGGCGGGCCGCCGCGCTGGCCAGGGTGGACACGATCGTGGACCGGCTGCCCGACGGCTGGGCGACCAGGGTCGGCGAGAGCGGCGCCGCGCTGTCCGGCGGCGAGCGGCAGCGGGTCTCCATCGCGCGGGCGATCCTCAAGGACGCGCCCATCGTGCTGCTCGACGAGGCCACGGCCGCGCTCGACTCCGACAACGAGGCCGCCGTCATCGAGGCGCTGCATGCGCTGACCGAGGACAGGACGCTGCTGGTGATCGCGCATCGGCTCGCCACGGTCCGGGCCGCCGATCAGATCGTCGTCCTGGACGGCGGGCGGGTAGTCGAGACAGGCGATCACGATCGGTTGCTGGCGGCGGGCGGCCGGTATGCCGCGTTCTGGCGGGAGCGCACCCGCGCGGCCGGATGGCGGCTGATCTCGCGCGAAGATGGGCGGTATGACCACGCCGCGTCCGAGCCCTCGTCCGGGACGACGTCCCAGCTTCAGTCTTGACGACATCGCCGAGGCCGCGCTGGCGGTGGGGTTCCGCGACCTGACCATGACGTCGGTGGCCGACCGGCTGGGGGTCCGGCACTCCTCGCTCTACCGGCGGGTGCCCAGCCGGGACGACCTGGTGATCGCGGCGATGGATCTGGCCGTCCAGCGGGCGGACTGGCCGCGGCCGGGGGCGGATTGGCGGGCCTACCTGGAGGAGACGGCCGATGTCGTCTGGGGCGTGTTCGCCGCGTATCCGGGGATGGCGGACCTGATCCGCGACCTGCCCCGGACCCCGCCGAGCGTGACCCGGGTCTTCTACCGCACCGCGCGGGCGCTCACGGAGTTCGGGTTCGGGGACGACGACGCGGTGCTCGTCGTCGACACGCTCACCGACCTGGCCGCCGATGTGTACGCCGGGTGGGAGCGCCTCGTCCGCGTACGCGACGGGGATCCGCTGACCGCCCGGGACCGGCTCCGCGCGTCCTGGGCCGCCGAGCAGGCCGATCCGGGCGCCGCCGCCTTCGCCGTCGTGGTCCGGCAGATCATCGACGGCGACCCCCACGAGTGGTTCCGGCGCAAGCTGGCCCTCGTGCTCGACGGCGCCGCCGCACGCCTCTAAGAGAGCACATTTCGGGATGTACGCCCCCTGCCGCCCCTCGCACAATAACGCTGTCATGTTATTCGTCCGGAGGAGGTGCGCCATGGGGCGTGGTCACGCCGTCGTCCTCGGCGCGAGCATGGGCGGCCTGCTCGCCGCGCGAGCGCTCAGCGAGACGTTCGATCGGGTGACGCTGCTCGAACGCGACGAACTCCCCGCGGAACCCCGCGATCGTCGCGGCGTGCCGCAGGGGCGTCACGTGCACGTCCTGCTCCCGCGCGGCTCCCAGATCCTCGGCTCGTTCTTCCCCGGCCTCGCCGACGAACTGGGCGCGCTCGGCGTCCCGCGCACCCAGTTAGCGCGGCAGATCCGTTTCGTCGTCTCCGGCCACCGCCTCACCCGTGGCCATCCCGGGCCCATCATGCTTCAGCCGACCCGGCCCACCCTCGAGCACGCCGTACGCCGCCGGGTCGCCGCGCTGCCGGGCGTGGAGTTCGTCCAGGGATGCGATGTCACCGGCCTGACCACCACGGCGGGCCGGATCACCGGAGCACGCTTCGCCCGCCGCGCCGGGGGCGGTCCCGAGGAGACCGTCGAAGCCGACCTCGTCATCGACGCGCTGGGCCGATCCGGCCGCTCCCTCGACTGGCTCTCCCGGCTCGGCTACGCCCGTCCCCCCGAGGAACGCATCCAGGTCGGTATCCGGTATGTCAGCTGTTTCATGCGTACTCCACCCGACGCGCTCGCTCCCGAACAGGGCATTCTCGTCGGCCCTGTCCCCGGCCGCCCCAGCGGGATGGCGTTCATGGCCTGCGAGGGCGACCGCTGGCTGCTCACCGTCGCGGGGATGGCGGGCACCCAACCGCCCACCGACGTGGACGCCCTCATCGCCTTCATCCAGAAGATGACCCCGCCGGACTTCCACGAGGTCATCGCCAAGTCCGAACGCCTCTCCGACCCGGTCGTTCACGCCTTCCCGTCGAGCCTGCGCCGCCGCTACGAGAAACTTCGCGCGTACCCGGAAGGTCTGCTCGTCTTCGCGGACGGCCTGTGTAGCTTCAATCCGATTTACGGCCAGGGGATGACGGTCGCCTCCCTGCAAGCGGAAGCTCTCCGTACCTGCCTGGAGGCCGGAGAGCACAACCTCGCCCGCCGCTTCTACAAGGCCGCCGCCAAGGCCATCGACCCGGCCTGGCAACTCTCCGCCGCCGGCGACCTGGCACTCCCGGAGATCAAAGGCCCCCGCCCACTGGCCACCCGCCTGATCAACCGCTACGTCGCCAGACTGCACCGCGTCGGCGCCACCGACATCGCCGTGGCCGACGCCTTCTGGCGCGTGACCGGATACCTCGACCCGACCCCGGCGCTGCTGCGTCCACGCGTGGCTCTCCGGGTCTTCAGGAACCCTAGGCGACCGAGGCGGTGACGGAGGCGCGGCCCAGGTCTTCGGTCGGAATCTGGTACGTCTCCCGGGCCGAAGCCACCGCGATCACGCTGACGGCGCACAGGATCGCGGTGAAGATCCCGACTCCCACCCACCCCTGCAGCCCCAGCCAGCCCTCCGGGGAGACGATGCCCGCGGCCGACGCGACCGCGAAACCGGCGACCGCGAAGCCGATCTGGGTGCCGATGGCCATGCCCGAGAGGCGGACGCCGGTGGTGAACATCTCGCCGTACAGGGAGGGCCAGATACCGTTGGCGGCGCTGTAGACGACGCCGAGCGTGATCATTCCGACCAGGAAGATCAACGGGTAGTTGCCCGAGTTGATCGCGGCCAGGTAAGCGAAGATCATGATGGGGCTGCCGATCGCACCGACCAGGAAGACCGGCTTGCGGCCGATCCGGTCGGAGAGCCTGGCCCACAGCGGGATGGCGATCAGAGCGACCCCGTTGGCTGCGCTGCTGACCCAGAGCATGGTCGCGCGGTCCAGGCCGATCTCGTCGCTGGTGGCGTAGTTCAGCGCCCAGACCGTGAAGATCGTGCTGACGGTGGCGATGAGGGCGGCGCAGACGACGCGGAGCACGCTGGTCCAGTGGTCGCGGAAGAGCAGGGAGAGCGGCATCCTCGCGACGGTTCCCTCGGCCACCGACTGGGTGAAGGCGGGGGTTTCCTCGACGCGGCGGCGAATGACGTACCCGGCGATGGCGACCGCGACGCTCAGCCAGAACGGGACGCGCCAGCCCCAGCTGAGTAACTGGTCCTCCGGCAGGGCGGCGACCGGGATGAAGACCAGAGTGGCCAGGATCTGGCCGAACTGGGTGCCGTTGAGGGTGAAGCTGGTGTAGTAGCCGCGGCGGTTCGCGGGGGCGTGTTCCAGCGTCATCGAGTTGGCGCTGGCCTGCTCTCCGGCCGCGGACAGGCCTTGCAGGATGCGCAGGACGACCAGGAGGGCGGGGGCCAGGCCGCCGATCTGGTCGCGGGTGGGCAGGCAGCCGATGAGGAAGGTCGGGACGCCCATCAGGACGAGGGTGAAGACCATGATCTTCTTGCGGCCGAAGCGGTCGCCGACGTGGCCGAGAATGAACGCGCCCACCGGCCTGGCGGCGTAGGCCACCCCGAACGTGGCCAGGGACTGCAGCGGCGGCATGGTCGTCTTCCAGGCCGCGCAGGCGTTCCGCCTGTTCACCGGCCGCGAACCGGACGCCGAGCGCATGTTCGCCCACCTCACCAGCCTGGTCACGGCCTGAGATGCGGACGTCCATCGCGACCGTGTCGGTCGGCGGCACTCTGGCGGAGAAGCTCACCGCGAGAGCCGCCGCCGGATTCGACGGCGTTGAGATCTTCGAGAACGATCTGCTCGCGTCGCCGATGCCGCCCGCCGAGGTCCGGGCGCGGGCCGTCGATCTCGGCTTGAGCATCGATCTCTACCAGCCGTTCCGCGACTTCGAAGGCATGCCGGCCGACCTCCTGGCCGCGAATCTCCGCCGGGCCGACCACAAGTTCCGCCTCATGCGGCAGCTCGGGGCCGATCTGCTGCTGGTCTGCTCGAACGTGTCCCCGGCCGCGATCGGCTCCGACGAGCTGGCCGCCGAGCGGTTACGGTCGCTGGCGTCCCTGGCCGCCGAGTACGGCATCCGGATCGCGTACGAGGCCCTGGCCTGGGGGCGCCACGTCGACGACTACCTGCACGCCTGGCGCATCGTGCACCTGGCCGACCACCCCAACCTGGGCACCTGCCTGGATAGCTTCCACATCTTGTCCCGCGGCTCGGACCTGGTCCTCAACATCACCCAGGTCCAGGGCATCCCCACCCAGCACATCGCCCTGGCCTGCGACGACCTCGTCGCCACCGCCCGCGCCCTGCCCTCCGACCTGCTCCTGGAGATTCCCGCCAACTACCACGACGACCTCGACGCCCGCTACGACCTCCCGTTCGACCATCGCGCCCTCGGCATCATGTACGACCGCGACGACCACGGCGAATTCCTGCACCTCTACACGATCACCATCGGCCGGGTCTTCTTCGAACTCGTCCAGCGCGTCGGCGGCTACCAGGGCTACGGCGCCGTCAACGCCCCCGTCCGCCTGGCCGTCCAGCACAGCAGCTCTACATCGCGGTCCTGGAAAAGGCGTACACCGAAGTCCGCACGGTCGAACGAACCGTGGACGTGGCCCACCTGGCCCCCACCGCCGCCATCCGCACCCTCGCCGAACTCACCTTCGACCACCATGACGCCCACCGCGAGTTCATCAAACTGGTCGCCATCGAGAACATTCACCGAGGCGAGCACATCCGTAAATCCGAGGTCCTCGCCAACCTCGGCACCCCGGTCCTGGACCTCATCACCCGCATCCTGGAAGCGGGCCGCGTCAGCGGCGAATTCGACACCGAGGCCGACGCCATCGACGTCCACATGATGATCAGCGCCTTCTGCGTCTTCCGCGTCGCCAACCAGCACACCTTCGGGGCTCTGTTCGGCCGCGAGATGACCGCACCCCAGCATCGCGCCAAGCAGCGCCGAATGCTCGGAGAGATGATCGTCTCCTACCTACGCGGCAGCTGATCCGTAGACCACGTGCTCCCGCACCCCGGCCTTCCGTGGATCGCTGGAGAAACGCCCGCTCTTCGGGTCCCGCCCGGGCGGCAGAATCCGCCGCCCGGCCTGTACGCGGGGTACGGCATGCACATCGACGAAACCCGCCTCAGCCAGAAGCTGCGCGAACCCCGACACCAGATCGAAGATCCGTCCGGCTCGTACGGAGTTGGCCACGGAATACGCCACGAGCCCACCAGGGGCGACCACCCGGGAGATCTCAGCGAGATGGGTACGCAGGTTCTGGGCGTAAGCGCGTAGGGCGCGGCCGAGGAAGGTCCGTTCGGCGCCGAATTCGGATTCGTACCAGGCATGAAAGGCGGGCGGCAGGTCGATCGGACCGTCGATCGGCTGATGTCCGTACTTCGCGCCGACCTGATCGTTCCTCGGCATCGGCCAGCCGAAGGCCAGATACGACAGCCGCTGAATCTCGAAGTAGTCATATGTCACGAAATATGGCGGAGAAGTCACCACAGCATCGATGCTGGCATCGGCGAGGGGCAGCGCTCTCGCGTCGCCGCGAATGACCGTGGCCGGGGTGCGGAGATCGGTGAACTGCCCCTGTTCGGTGCCGCAGTCTCTGGCGAGCTGGCGTGCCCATCGCGGCAGGCTGTGCCGGAGCGGAATGGGCTCGCGGGCTGGGTCGGCGGTGGCCTTCACCGATCCGGCCAACCACCGGGATGACGGACGCAGCGACTGCGAGAGGGCGACGGTCACGAATCGCCTCGTTCTTGGGTCTTCGATACTCGCCACGACCGGTCTCCATGCGGTCAGCAGCCGAGCGTTCGCGTCTCCGAGCCAAGCGCTGAGATCGTCGTCGAGCTGGGAGGCCCGCGCCGGACCGACGAGGGCCAGCCGTTCGCAGACGGCGGCGGCCTCCCATGGATCCGGCGGCGGATCCAGGCGCAACCGCCCCACCGTGACGCCCAGCGTGCTGAGTTCCAGCCCGATCGCGTGCAGGCCGAGCTGACGGCTCGCGGACACGACCGTTCCGGTTCCGCAGAAAGGGTCCAGGATCGACATGACCGGCCGTTGGGCGACAGTGATGGCGCGGGCGAGGATGCCGGTGACGACGTCGGCGGCGAATCGTGCCGGATAGCGGTGGAACCAGCCCAGAACCACGTGATCTTCCGCGCGTACCAGACGATTGAGGGCGAGAGCCGGAACCGCCGCGCGGCGCGGACTGAAGGCGGGCTGTTCACCTGATTCCCAGTCCCAGGCGATCTCAGGGGTATCGGCTGAGGGCTGTGCCGTCAAGCGCGTCTCCTTAGGCGGTGTGCATGCGGCGAGATCGTGCCGGGCGCATCTGGACGAACACCGGATTGCGGAACACCGATCCGGTCATCAGGCACTGGCCCTGGCCGAGCGCGGGGACGGTCGACCAGAGCGCTTCGTGGACCCCGCCGGTGGTGGCCCGGACCGGGGCCAGATTTCCGGCCGACTTCAGCTGGTGGATGAAGCGGGTGTTCGCCAGCTCGAACAGCTCTTCGGGGACATGGCCGGGTTGTTGTGACACCAGCGCCAGGCCCATCCAGCGTTTGCGGCCGCGGCGGCTGATGACCTGCAGCTGGTCCAGCACGGCTCGCATCCGGGCGGCGCTTGACCGGGAAACGAACGTGTGCACTTCCTCGATGACCACGAGCACCGGTGGGCGCCTGGGAAGGCCCGCACCCAGGGGTTGATCACGTGGTACGGCGATGACCCGGTCGAACAGCGCCTGCAGGAGAAACGAAATGGCGATATTCCGGGCGGTGTCATTGGTCTCGCTCACGTCGAACACGCTCAGCCGTCGCGCGACGAGCAGGTCGTCGACGTTCAGATAGGGGGTGTTCCAGGTGGGCCCCCAGTCGAGCATGCCGGAACGACCGAGTTTGTAGAGCTTGTTCCGCAGCGTGGACGCGGTGCTCTTCTCCGGTATTCCGATCTTGCCGGTGAGTAGGGGAATGGTGCCGTTCTGGTCCTCCCGCAGGCCGTCGATCAGCGCACTGAGTGTGTACGGGCGATCCGGTTGCGGTGGCGACGGTGGGGCCAGCGCGCCCATCTTGCTCGGCCGGTTGGCCCGGGTCGCGTCCCGGCGCGCCTGGGCTGTGATCGCGCCCCACATGCGGACCTGCGGCTCGCTGAGTTCGAGGATGTCGGCCACGATCTCTTCCGGCACATCGGCGATCGGCACCTTGAAGAACACCGGCTCCGGGGCGTCCGTCTCTCCCGCGCTCGGCACGTACACGCGGCAGTCCGGGATCCCACGCGCCATCCTGTCCTCGAACCGCTCATTCAGGAGCGCCTTGAGGTGCGGCTCGTCGTTCGCCTGATCCATCCGGACGTACTCGCCCTCGACATCGATGGCGACGACCGCCCATCCGGCCCGGAGCGCCTCCTCCATCAGCACCTGGGTGGTGTTGGACTTTCCCGAGCCCACCGTGCCGAAGATTCCGACATTGCGCGGCAGGAATCCTTTGTTCGTGGAATCCGCCTCCACCGGCACGCCTTCGTACCCGAGCAGCGACCCGAGCCGCATGTCCCCCTCCAGCCCCAGCATGCGCCGGAGCCGATCGCTCGGATAGATGAACGCCTGCGAGTACGGCCGGGGCCGCGTCGACGTCGGCAGGACCATCTCCGATTCGGTGACCTCGCCCAGGATCTCGATCGTGCCGGACGCGTAGTACGTGGGCCGGAACTGGGTGCGATCCGGATGCAGCAGGGTGGTCCGGCTGATCGCCGAGTCCGGCCCAATCTCGTGTGGACTGTGAAACGGCCCTTCGACCACGCGGCCGAGAAATGTGATGCCCTGCTCCGTGTCGTGGATTCCCACGTAGGCGTCCCGCCGGAAATGCCTGCGCAACTGCTCGGACACCATGATGCCGGTGCTCGTGTTGTCGGTCCCCTGGCCGTCGAAGGCCACGAACCCGAGCGTGATGAGCGACCGCGAGAGGCTCTCCTCCGCCTCCTCGTGTCCTGACGCCGCTGGGTCCGCGTCATCCAACGGCGGTGGTTCCTGCGGTGTTTCCGCTGCCACGTCCTCGCCCGCCTCCTCATCGGAGTCACCATTGCCGTTGCCGTCATCGGTCAGGTCGTCGCTGTAGTCGTCTTCGGGCTCGGGGGCGCTCTCGTCCGTATTCATCCGCGGGTCCTTCGCGGGTCCAGATCGGCGATTCCCTGTTCCACACCCAGTTCCATGAGCCGGGTCTCCACAAAGCTCCGGAATTCGCCCCCCTTGAACATCGTGCGGGCGACGTTGTCGGCGAGGTCGATATGGAACGGGAAACCACGCGCGGTCGCCGCCGCACCTTCGTCCGGCAGCCCGCGCGTCCACAGCGCGTCGGACAGGAATAACGCCGCTGCTTCTTCCACCCGATCGCGATGGCATTCGAGCAGGAAAGCACGATGCCCCGCCTTCACCAGCAAGATGCTCACCTCCGGCCCCACCTCCGTGATGAACCCGCGAAAGGTGTCGCGATCCCTGTTGTTGAAGCCGGCACGCGTGGTCCCCCCATCCGCGTCGCCGTCCAGGAAAATCGTGAGGTCGTCCCGCAGCGTGCGGAGTTCCAGGAACTCGCCTGGCTCCAGAACGATGGCGGCATTGAGCACATCGATGTCCTCCGGACTTTCGCTGATCGCGACGAACCGCTGGTCGGCCACATAACGCCGGACAAGATCGAAGACCGGCGGCAGATTGTGCTCGGGCTTGCCCACGCCGGTGCGCAACTCGTAAGGGATCAGCTCGCCGTGGATCATCCGCCAGTCCGCCTCCTGGGCGAGCAGGATCTGACGTTCGCCGAACAACATCAGCGCCCGGCTGGCCAGATTCGAACTCCCGTGCACCTTGCGGAGGTTGTCGAAGAACTCCCGCGCGCTGTCTCCAGTGGCGGTCAGCTCGTGCTCGAATACCCTCGTCACCAGCCGGACGGACTCCCCGGTATTCGTCACCACGACAACACCGATCTGAATTTTGGTGCCGCTCAACAATGGCACCGCCGCGATGGTCCCATCCGCCGCGGCCACGATCCCCGAACGCAACAGGCTCTTCGCCCACGCCAGCGTTTCCGGCCGCGGCCGCCGAATCCGGGCGCGAATCGCGGGATTGTCCGCCAGGATCTCGGTCCGCAGCCGCTCCCGCCGCGCATGCGACGCGAGTACCGCCGTGTCGACGCGTTCCCTCAGGTGGTTGATGTGCTCTTCAAGTTCCGCCCACGGCGCCACCGCAAGAATGTCAGCGAGACTACGCACATCAGGTTGCCCTGAACGATCCTCCAACCAGCCTCCCACCACTAGGGTGACGCTTCGTGGTCGATCTTGACATTCTGGTACACGGTAACCGACATGTCAGAAAAAGATCCAGTCCTGACGCGATTCCGTGAACAAGCCAACGCGTTCTTCTCACGCGATAACTAATTCGGTGTGCCGATTGAGTGCGCCTGGCCATGGATTTGGAGGAGCGTCGCATGGAGGTGCTCAAGCCGCCGCAGGACCCCTCGACAGGGAAGCCCCGCATGACCCGTCGGCGCGCTCTGCTCGTCCTCGCCGCCACTGCGGCCGTAGCCGACGGAGCCTTCTGGCAGCTCCGCGGACCCACTCCGGTGTGGGTCTTCCGCACTGGCGGCTGGGTGGACTCCTCGCCGGTGGTGGTGGGTGATGTCGTCTGTGTCGGCAGCGAGATGACGCCCCTCGGTAAAGCTGGGAGAGGCGAACTGCCGGGAATCACGAAATCACATCCTGGTGCGGATCCGTTACTCGCTTCGTACAGTCAAGGTATGGATCCGGTGACCCTGTTGACCGTCGTGGGAACGTGCGCGGGTGTCATGGCGGCGGTCGTGGCCGTACTGCAATTACGGCGCACGCCGACATTGTCTGACGCGGAGTCATTGGGGGTGGAATCGCGGCCGCAAGCCGTACTGGCTGGTGAGGGAGGCGGAATGAGCGCCACCTCCCCTTCGCCGGTCGTCCTTCGGGCTCCCACCGGCCGCCTGGGCGAAGTCCGCGGACGCGATGAGATCCTGTCCGTCCTGGACCGATTGCTCGCCGCCCCCGACAGCCGCTTCCATGTGCTGACCGGCTTGGGCGGCGCGGGCAAGACGACGATCGCGCTCGCGCTGGCCGAGCGCGCCCAAAGACAGGGCCGTGCGTCATGGTGGGTGAATGCCACTCATGGTGCCTCCGTGACTGGCGCTCTGCTCACTCTGGCAGCGGATTTGGGAGCGCCTGTCGGCCAGGTGGAGGAGGCGCGGGCCGGGCGCCGCAATCCCGCCGATGTGCTTTGGGACAGACTGCAGGGCCGATCGGGCTGGTTGCTGGTGGTGGACAACGCCGACGATCCAGGTGGTTTGACCATTGGCAACGGCGAAGTGGGCGATGGGACCGGGTGGCTGCGGCCGACCACGGCCGGATTGATCGTAGTGACAAGTCGTGTCGCCGAGCCCAGGGTGTGGGGGCGGTACGGCATGACCCACACGATGTCCTCCCTGCCGGAACCTGACGGAGCGCGCATCCTGCTCGATCTGGCTCCCGGCGGCGGAACCGAACAGCAAGCTGCGGCGCTGTCCAGGCGTCTTGGAGGCTTGCCTCTGGCGTTGACGCACGCTGGAGCCTATATCGCCGCCCCGTTCTCCGAAGAGCGGACATTCGACGCATACTTGCACGCCCTGAACGACCGGCTGCCGCTGTTGATGGGCGATACCCCGGTTGTGGACACCTGGGAGGTGTCCCTGGATGCCCTGGCGGCGCAGGGGTATGAGCAGGCGCGCCCATTGCTCCGGGTTTTGTCATGCTTTGCGCCGTCAGTGGAGGTCAACTCGGTCGTTTTGGATTCGATCGTGCTGGGCGAGATATGTGGTGGGCCGTCGCGCGTCCGGCCCGGCCTGGACGCGCTGTTGTCGCTCAATCTCATCGGTATCCGGCCCGTACCGGGCCAGGACCGCCCCGGTGTGGTGGTGCATCCGATCGTCGCCGACGCCTGTCGGCTCCAGCTGACCACGCAGATCACCTCAGTGGCGGCGAGGGCGATGGACGCGGCTGTCCGAGGGTTGAAGCATGATCACCCTTCTGACTGGCCGACCTGGCTGGGCGTTATGCCGCATGCCGTTGAGTTGGTGCACATCGCCCCGGCGGTACTGGACGATTCCGGTCTAGCCGCGGTGGCGAGATCGACCGCCCGTGTCTGCCGTGCGCTGAAGCGAACCGGTGCCTACGGCGCCGCCGCCGACATCGCCGCCGCGGCTTTGTGGCACGCGGAGGGACTCGGCGCCGCCCACCCCGCTGTCTTGGATGTGCGGTACGCCCTGGGCGCCGCCAAGAGTTGCCTCGGGCGCAGTGTCGAGGCCGAGCACGACCTGCGCGACACGCTCAAGGCCCGGGCCCGGATCCTTGGCCCGGAACATCCCGATACCCTCGCGGCGCACCATGAAATGGCTCATGCCCTCATCGGCCAGGGCCGGTACGCCGACGCGGTGGCGGCCTACCAGGAGGTTCTCGAGTTGCGCGAGCGCGTGCTGGGCAAGGATCATCTGGACACCCTCAGCACCCGTCATGAGGTGGGGCGCACGCTCGGCAATCTGGGCAGGTTCGCCGCGTCGGAGACAGCCTGCCGTGACGTCTTGGTGGCTCGCCTGCGCGTCCTTGGCCCCGACCACCCCGACACCCTGGAAAGCCGCTATTACCTGACCCGCGCAATAGGCGAACAGGGCCAGTACGCGGCTGCGGAACGTGCGTTCAGCGAACTGGCCGCTGACAGAACCCGCATCCTGGGCGCGGAGCATCCGCAGACGCTGAAGACGCGCTTCAACATGATCTGGCAGATTGCTTCCCAGGGCCGCCACCAAGAGGCTGAGACCGCCTACCGGGAACTGTCCCAAGTCCAAGGGCGCGTCCTCGGCCAGGACCATCCCGACGCCCTGCTGACCCGTCTGAATCTGGGCATGGCCATGATCGACCTCGGGCGGCCCGCTGAGGCGGAGTCCGAATGCGCCGATGTGTTCAGCGCCTGGCGGCGGGTCGGGCAACCCGAGCATCCCTTCGCACTGGGCGCCCGATGGGTCAAAGCGCTTGCCGTCGCGTCTCTTGGTCGGCCAGCAGAAGCCGAGACGGAACTGAGTGCGGTGCTGAAGATCCAGCAGCAGGTCCTGGGCGACGACCACCCCGACGTGCTGGACGCTCGCCGCGACCTGTGCCGAATCCTGGTCCAGCTTGGGCGCGATTTGGACGCGGCCTGCGAACTCGACAGCCTGGTGGGCGCATACCGGCGGGTACGAGGGGTTAGCCATCCCGACACCCGGATGGTCGAAACCGAACGTGCCGCTCTCCGCAGCGGAGAAACCGGAACTGGCCTGCACAGGTAGACATCGCCGACCGGTTTCGAACTGGTTGGCCGGATGTGGTCGCACACGAGGGTGGTTCGGCGGTTGAGGGTTTGCGGAAGTATCGTGTGGATCGCCGAAGCAGTAAGGGAGGGAGCGGGATGCCGGATGTTCGCCCGCTCCGGCCGGGTGATCCTGAGCGGATCGGTGGCTACCGGCTTGTCGGCGTGCTCGGCTCCGGTGGCCAGGGAGTGGTCTATCGCGGGGTCGGCGAGGACGGGCGCGAGGTCGCCGTCAAACTGATCCACAGTCACCTGAGCCGCGATGACGACGTGCGGAAGGGTTTCCTGCGCGAGGTGGAGGCGGCGCGCAGGGTGGGCGCGGTCTACACGGCCGCCGTGCTGGATGTCGGGATGCTGGACGAGCGTCCGTACATCGTGAGCGAGTACGTCGCCGGTGACACGCTGCAGGCGTACGTACAGTCCTCGGGCCCGCGCACGGGCGGCGCGCTGGACCGGCTCGCGAACTCCACCCTGGCGGCGCTGGTCGCCATCCACAACGCCGGGATCGTGCACCGCGACTTCAAACCGGCCAATGTCCTGGTAGGACCCGAAGGTCCGATCGTGATTGACTTCGGGATCGCCAAGGCGTTGGACTCCACCACGCAGGCCTCGGGGCCGATCGGCACACCTACCTACATGTCGCCCGAGCAGTTCAGGGGCGAGCGCGTCGGACCCGCGTCCGACCTGTTCAGCTGGGCGGGCACGATGGTGTACGCCGCCACCGGCCGCCAGCCCTTCCCGGGGGACACGGTCCCCGCCATCGTGAACGGCGTCCTGAGCGGCTCGCCCGATCTCTCCGGGATGCCCCCTCATCTGGTGGACTCGATCCAGGCGTGCCTGGCCAAGGATCCCGCGGACCGGCCGGTCGCGGCCGACCTGCTACGACAGCTGATCAGGCGCACTGGGCCGACAGCCGGGCCGTTCCCGGAGCCTTCACCGGCACCGGACGCGGAGGTTCCGCCACGCCCGCCCAGGCAGATCAGCCGTCGAGTCCTGATCGGCGGCGCCGCCGCGGCCGCCGCGGCGGCGGTCTCCGCCTTCGCCGTTCTCCGGCCAGGAAGTGGTCTCTTCTCCCCGGGTGGAGAACAGGTCAATCCGCCAGGGAGGGACAGCGGTCCCTCCCTGTCCTCATCCTCATCCGCGTCCCCCAGCTCCTCGCCGACCCCGGCCGCCTCGCCCGAGCCCTTCGGCGCGCAGGTCAAGGACCCCGTCACCCTGACCGCGGGCAGCGGTGAGCCCACCGCCCTCGCCGCCGCCGGGGCCACCGTCGTCTGCGGTACGGCCAAGGGAACGGCACTGTTATGGGACATGAACACGGCCACGGCGGTCACCGAACTCGGCGACGGCGGAGGCTCGGTGACCTCGGTGGCGTCCGGCATCGTCAGCGGGACGCCGGTGACGGCCTCCGGCCACGCCGACGGCAGGATGCGGCTGTGGACCCAGACGGGTGCGGAACACGCCTCGCACCGGGCCGGCGACCCCATCATCGCCGTCTCGATCGGCGACCGAGCGGTCGCGGTCTCACAGAAGTACGACGGCATGACCGACCTCCACAGCGTCGTACGGCTCTGGGACATCGCCACCGGCAAGCAGATCGGCGCCACGATCACCGAACACTTCCAGGGTGTCAGGGGCCTGACATTCGGCAGACTCGGCCAGAACGACGTGCTCATCACAGGAGACGGCGGGGAACGAATCCGGGTGTGGAACCTGTCGACGGGAAAGCTGACACGCTCGTTCCGCACCGGCGAGATCGGCGGCATCGAACTGCTGGCCTGCGGCCAGATGAACGGCAAACCCGTCCTCGTCTCCACCCACCTGGACGCCACCCTGCGCGTCTATGACCTGGCCACCGGCAAGCGCAAGAAGCGGTGGACCTTCAGCGACGTGAGCCCCGACGACCGGGGCACCGCCGCCCTCACCGCGGGCCAATTCGGCGACGTGCCCATCGCGGTCGTCGCCCACTCCCCGGCAGGCGCCGACATCACCGTCCGGATCTGGAACCTCGACGACGGCGAGACCATCGGGACACTGGGTTCCGGCGGCGCGACCGGCACGCTAACACTGGCCGAGTTCGCCGGCCGCCCCATCGTCGTGACGGCCGGCGAGGACAGAATCCTCCGAACCTGGAGCCTCGGCCGAACATAACGGACACACTCGCTGCGCCGGCAGGCCGCCAGAAGTCCACCTCGGCCACGGCGGGACGGGCGGCGAGGAAACGGTACCAGCCGTCGTCGGTGGCCCGGATTACGTGAGGATGGCGCTGATCTTGGTCAGGGCGAGGCTTTGGAACTGGGCTAGTTCGTGGCACCAGACGTCGAGTTCGGCGCCGTGAGTCTCTGGGTTGCTGATGGTGAGATCCTCGCCGTCGTAGGTGACCCGGATCGTGCCGTGGTACTGCAAATCCATCGCTGCCCGCTCGCGCGCCTCAGCCGTCAGCCCGGTCGCGTGCTGGGCGAAAAGCTCACGTAGCCTGTGGTGGTTTGGCCTGGGCTCTGGAGCGCTCGCCGTGTCGATCAGCCACCTGGCGGCACTCTCCGCGCTGGCCGCCGCGGCTTTGGGCCGGAGCCGCCGCTGGGGGGCGCGCCGGGTGGGCGCCGTTGCGACGACCAGCGATCCGTCCGCCTCCTTCACGACTGGTGCGTACCCTGCTTCTCTGAGGAGAGCCAGGGTCTGTGCCGGATCGAGCGCGCTGGCGAGGACGGTGGGCGCGAGCAGCCGCGGACGCAGTTTGGCGAGCTTGCGATGTACGGCGAGCTCGGCCAGCAGACCCTGATCGTCACCCACCACACAGCAGCCCAGCGCGACCACGCCGATCTCCCCGTGCCGGCGAGCGACGTCATTGATCAGATATGTCAGCGCCTGCGGCAACGCCCCCGAGGCCACCGCTGTCAACGCGGCCAGCAGGTCGTCGGCCCGACGCCCGGCGTCCAGCGCGCGCCGTACAGAAGAGGGACTGAACCGCCAGGTGCCGCCGGATTCGCGGTCGGCGGCCCGGTCGAGGAGCTCGGCCAGGTCGGCGGAGGGTGGTCCGGTGACCACCGCGGTCAGGTCTGCCCCGAACAACGCCTGCTGCCGGGCGGCCGCGAGCAGGTCGCCCGCTGCCTTGGCCACCGAGTCCGTACGCAGGGCCAGGCCGAGCGGGCTGAGCGCGTCCGCGCCGACCAGGCCCAGCAGGTTGGCCTCGGCCAGGACCGCCGAGACAACCTCGGCCGCGCTCGCCGGCGAAAGCAGCGGCAGATGCCAGCTCGCTGCCGCCGCCACCTCCCGCGGCGACCGTACGGCGGCGTCGGAGGGGAGCAGCCCGAAAACCACCTCGCGGATGACCCTGGACGGAGTCCCAGGGCCGGGCGGGGTGATCGGGGTGCGTGGTTTGCCGTCATAGCGCCGGGTGGGGCTGATCGGCAGCCCCCACCAGGTCTCGATCAGCACGGCGAAGCGCTCCGCCTGTTCCAGAGCCAGCCATTCGTCGTAGCCCTCGGTAGGCGAGATGCCGTTGCGCCGCACCTCGGTCGTACGCCGGGTTCGTACCTCGGTCACCGGATTGGCGGCCAGCAGCCCGGCCCCGTGCGAGAGCTCCAGCAGCAGCCGGATCTCATCCTCGGCGCAACCGAGTTGCCTGGCCAGGCGACGGACCTCCTTGGCACCGACGCCACCGCCCTTGAGCTCTGGCAACGGCTCCGCCGACACGGCCTCCAGCAGCGCCGCGGCCCGGTCCAGAACCCGGAGAGCCGCGACCGACGACTCGTGCGCGACGAGTTCGGCGACGACGGGACCAGTGGTGATCTCAGGCTGCTCAGCCGGGATATTCACCCGGTAGTCGCGCCCGCGCAAGGCAAGTGCGACCTCCATGGGCATGACATAGGTGCCCTCCCAGTCCACATTCCAGACAAGCCCGTGCTCGCGGGCCCACCGAGCCGGGGTCATCGGGCGCTGCTGGTAGTAGCTGACGTGCGGGAACTCGTCGAGCGTCTGGACGGGCCCCTGCCACACGAAGCCGTCGAGCAGGTCGCGGGTTCCCTCGGGCGCCCGGGTGATGAGCGCCGCCAGCCGCTCATGGTCGGCGAGGATCGCCGCGACCGAGTCGACGAGCACCGCCTTGCGCCCTGTGCCCGCGCCGCCCAGCCGCTTGAGCATCTCAGTCAGGTCGGCGACGGTGACCTGTGCGAGAACCTCGGCGAGGCCCGGACCAAGCCCCAGCGGGGTGGGCAGGACCTGGAGCAGGGCAGAGCAGATCCGCAGCCCATCGCCGTCCCGCCACACCAGCGCACGCCGCTCGAGCTGGTCGAGCAGGTCGTCGCAATCGAATCCGTCGGGCAACAGGCCCATGAGGGGCCGACCAGCGCGAGCGGCCACCAGAACTGTCTCAGCGAGCAGCAGGCAGGGAAGCGGCGACCGGGACAGCGCCAGATACACCGAATCTGGGGCGCTCAGCCGGCCTGCCAGCTCGGCCAGCCGCCGCGGCGGAACCGGCCGCAACACATCCGCCCGGACGGCCAGCAGGCCGGCCAGCCTCTTCTCATCCAGCCCCGCCAGCCACCCCAGGAGCGCCTCGTCCACATCCACCTGCCGATTATCGCAGGCGCGACCGCGAGGGTGCCTGACGCGCTGATCGCATATCGACACCCTCGCTCTATCTAGCGGAACGCCTCGGGACCACCGCCGGACCGAACCGTGACATCCCCCTCGAACACCACTAATTCCCCCACAAGTTATCTCCGGTCACTACGATTTCTCCGTGTCCCCTGAGCAACACCACACGACAGCCGTCTTCGTCGACCAGAGCGGACGCCGTCGACGGCTGATCATGATCGGCTCGATCGTGTCGAGCGTGCTGGTCGTCGCGCTGCTCGCCGTCGTGATCGGAGGCATGTTCTCCGACACGACGCTCTCGGTGAACGGATGGCCGGGTGATCAGCCGGGAGCGGTGGGCGATACGGCTTCACCCAGTCGTACGGCGACGCCTCGGCCGAGCCTGTCGGAGCGGCCGACCCCCTCGGCGACACGCCCGCCAACGCGTCCGACCTCCAGCGCCACCGGCTCGGCCGCGCCATCGGCGACCCCGCGGCCCTCGCCCAGCCCGGTGCCGAGCGAGCGGCCGGAGTCGAGCCCCGACCCCACGACCGACCCCACCGCCGACCCCACAGACGGCGACGTGCCGCCCGGCCAGGACAAGACGCCGCCGGGACATGACCCGAACCGGACGAAGGGCCCGAAGCAGTGAGTGGCCTCGCCGATGAGGACGGCCAGATCTGGCCGCCCGCGCCGGTCCCGGCCTGGCAGGACTTCCGCTCGGCTCAGCAGCGGAACGAAACCGCGCAGGACCCGCTCGCCGCATTGGCGACGCCACCCCCCACGGACTCTCCCGCACCATCCCCGATGCCGCCCCCCGCGGCGACCGCGAGGACGCCGGCCGCCCCCCGAGGGCACTGGTTCCTCCTCGCCGTCGGCATGCTGCTGGTCGCCGCCGCACTGATGCTCAACGGGTACGTGACCAACGTCGTCGGCGAGACGCACGCGACCCCGCCCGCCGCCGACCGCCCCTCCGCCGAGTTGGAGAAGGTACGGCACGGCGGTCCCATCCTCAACATCACAGGAAACGAGCCCGCCAGCGCGCGCTTGCCGAGCAGGACCATCGCGCTGACATTCGACGACGGCCCCGATCCCGGCTGGACGCCGCAGGTGCTGGACACGCTGAAGAAGTACGGCGCCAAGGCGACGTTCTTCGCGGTCGGCTCGAAGGTGGCGAAGTACCCCGAGCTGGCGCGGCGCATTGTCGCCGAAGGCCACGAGCTGGGCAACCACACCTACTCGCACGCCGACCTGACGGCGGTGCCCGGCTGGCGGCTCAGGCTGGAGTTGTCCCTTACGCAGCGGGCACTGGCGGGAGCGACGGGTCTGCACACGACGCTGGCCCGCCCGCCGTACTCGTCCACACCCGCGGCGATCACCGGCCCCCAGTGGGCGAGCATGAAGGAGCTGGCGGCCCAGGGGTATCTCCTCGCGCTGGCGGACCTCGACACCAGGGACTGGAGCCGCCCCGGCACGGCGAAGATCGTGAAGTCCGCGCTCCCCGCGAGGGGTCGGGGCGCCGTCGTCATGATGCACGACTCGGGCGGCGACCGGCGGCAGACCGTCGAGGCCGTCGATCATGTCCTGAAAGATCTGACGGGCAAGGGCTACCGGGCCGTCACGGTGACCATGGCGCTCGGTATGCCGTCGGCGCACCGACAGGCCGGCGCGGCGGACCGGTTCGTCGGCTCCGCGCTGAACCTGGCCCAGCGCGCCGCGGAGACGTTCACCGACGCGCTGTCGTGGGTGCTGTTCGCCGCCGGGGCGCTCACGCTGGGAAGGCTCGGCTTCTTCGCGGTGCTCGCGTGGGCGCACGCGCACCGCAGGAGGGGTGGAAAGCGGCGCAGGGGCCGTGCGCCCGCATGGCCCACGCCCCCGCCGGTGACCTTGATCGTGCCCGCCTACAACGAGGCGGCCGGGATCCAGGCGACGGTACGCTCACTGGTCTCCACCACCTACCAAGGCGAACTCGAGATCCTCGTCGTCGACGACGGCTCGACCGACGACACCGCCGAGCTGGCGGCGGCGCTTGGGCTTCCCGGCGTCCGGGTGATCCGCCGGCCCAACGGCGGCAAGCCGGCCGCGCTCAACACCGGCATCGCGCAAGCCGCGCACGAGCTCCTCATCATGGTGGACGGCGACACCGTCTTCGAACCCGCCACGATCGGGCACCTGGTCCGCCAGCTCGCCGACCCAGCGGTCGGTGCGGTGAGCGGTAACACCAAGGTCGGCAACCGGCGCGGCATGATCGGACGCTGGCAGCACATCGAGTACGTCATCGGCTTCAACCTCGACCGGCGCGCCTTCGAACTGCTCGACTGCATGGCGACCGTGCCCGGCGCGATCGGGGCGTTCCGGCGTTCGGCGCTGGTGGCGCTGGGCGGGGTCAGCACGGCCACGTTGGCCGAGGACACCGACCTCACGATGACGCTGTGCCGGGCCGGATGGCGCGTGGTCTACGAGGAGAAGGCGCTGGCCTGGACCGAGGCGCCGACCTCGCTCGGCCAACTGTGGAAGCAGCGCTACCGCTGGTGCTACGGCACCCTGCAGGCGATGTGGAAGCATCGGCGCGCCGTCCTCGAACGCGACCCGTTCGGCCGCCGCTGCCTCGGCTACCTGACCCTGTTTCAGGTGCTGCTGCCCCTGCTTGCCCCCGTCGTCGACCTCATGGCGATCTACAGCACGGCCGTGGGCGACCCCCTGCCGGTCGTGGCGGTATGGGCTGGTTTCGTGGTGGTGCAGGTGCTGACCGGCTGGTACGCCCTCCGCCTGGACGGCGAGCGCGCCTCCGCGCTGTGGGTCCTGCCGCTACAGCAGTTCGTCTACCGTCAGCTCATGTACCTCGTGGTCATCCAGTCGCTGGCGACGGCGCTGCTCGGCGTACGACTGCGCTGGCACACCGTTCGCCGGGAGGGCACGTTCAGCGATCCCGGCGACACCGGCAAGCAGACACGGGAGATGCCGCCAATGCGCCCAACGGCCGACCTCCCCCGATGAGGTGGCCGTCGTCATGGCTGGTTGTTGAGGAAGGTGAGGACGGCGAGTACGCGGCGGTGGCCGCTGTCGGTGGGAGGTAGGGCCGAGTTTGGCGAAGATGTTGCCGATGTGTTTGTGTACCGCGTTGTCGGTGATCACCAGGTGCTCGCCGATGGTGGTGTTGCCGAGACCTTGTGCCATCAGGGCTAGGACTTCGCGTTCACGCCTGGTGAGCGTCTGGATGGTGTTCTTGCCCTGGCTGGTCATGAGCTGGGCGATGACTTCTGGGTCCATGACCATGCCGCCCCTGGCGACCCGGTGCAGGGCGTCAACGAACTCGCCCACCCGGCTCACCCGGTCTTTGAGCAGGTAACCAACCGCTCCGTGACCGTCGGAAAGCAGTTCCTTCGCATACACCTGCTCGACGTACTGCGACAGGACCAGAACCGGCAGGCCAGGCCGGGCGCGGCGAATCTCGAGCGCGCCGGCCAGCCCTCGATCGGCGAGGATCGGCGGATACATCGTCCGGATCACATCACGCAGCTCCGACATGGCCTGCTCTGCCCCCTCGTGGGCATGTCGCAGGAGCTCCGCCAGTGCCTTGGAGCCATCGGGGAGCGTCTCTCTGGCCATGCCCAACTGCATGGCGATGGCCACCAGCCGGGCCTGCGTGCCGTCGTGGAGATCCCGCTCGATGCGGCGCAGCTCGGCCCCGTGGGCATCCAGCACGCCCGCCCGGCTCTCGCTCAGCTCGCCGACACGCTCGGCGAGCTGGTCGGCGTCCGAAGGCTCGAGCGCGGCCAGACAGGTGCGCGCGTGGAAGCGCGCCAATTTCGGCACCGCCCAGAACGCCGCCAGCGCCGAGATCACGATCTGCACGCCCCCCAGGGCCAGCGCCCCGCTCCAGCTGGTCACGGGGATGGACGCCAGCAGCTGGAGCGGCGCGTCGGCGGGAAACAGCCACCACAGGGACGCCGCGACGACGGTGAACACGGCGGTGCCGATGCAGGCCAGCGCGGCAAGGCCGGCGGGAATGCCGGTGGCGATGTGCCGCCACACCCACCCGATGTCTCGTCGGGTCTCAGGGTCGTCCAGCACCTGACGCCATTGCGCGCGAATGCCCTGGCTCAGCGACACATATCTGGAGGACACCGGCACGCCGAGCAACCCGGCGGCACGGCGGCGATTCCACTCCGCCCACCGCCGCAGCGCGACCAGAGCCCGCGGGAAAATCACCAGGCCGGCGCCGGCCAGGCCAGTGGACAGCGCCGCCGCCGCGAGGAGCGGCGGCACAACATCGTCGCGATGGCACCCGGCAGCCCGAGCAACAAGTACCTGCCACCGCGCCACACATCTCTCCATCGCTCCCGCATGGCGTCCAGTCTGCAAGCCGGGCCGCGCGCCCGGCACTACAGCAGACTCCCCTTTCTTCCTCCCCTCCTGGCCGAGCCGGCGATGCCACGCAGTGCCGTACTAGCGCGTGGCAGTGCCGGTGTCCCAGGCCCAGGCGGCGATGCCGACGCGGTTGCGTTCGGGCGAGTTTGCGCTGGATCGCCGCGAGGTGGTTCTTCACGGTGCGACCACGCACCGCGATCATCCCGGCGACGGCGGTCGCCGGGACACTGGGTTCCGGCGGCGCGACCGGCACGCTAACACTGGCCGAGTTCGCCTCTCGCCCCATCGTTGTGACGGCTGGCGAGGACAGAATTCTCCGAACCTGGAGCCTCGGCCGAACGTAACGATCCTTTTTACGACGCCTCCATTCGAAGGATGCTGACTGTCGGCTGAGGTCGTCGGGGATGCCTGTTGCAGGTTTGTTGCAGGATTCGCACTTTCCATTGACGCCTTTTGACAGCCGCCGTTATGGTCCGGCTAAGTGGAAAGCGCTTTCCGTCAGCTTTTCGGCGTACGGCTCTCGGCGTTCCCCCTTCGCCGTGGGGCCGGCACGCCGCATCACGTCACCGGTCTTTACGCCGCCCCGCGCGGATTTCGTGTGCCAGCACTTCTACGGCATAGCCACCCGGCAGCAGGCCCGCAGCGCCGACCGGAGAGAGAAGAACGCACCCAGCATTCGAAGACGAAGGTGAGAAGAGGATGAGACGAGCAGTCGCATTGCGACTTCAGGCGGCGCTGGCCACGGCGGCCATTGTGGCCGCGGTTGGGGTGGCCTTACCGGCACTCCAGGCGTCGGCAGCGGTCGGCAGCGCCACCGGCTACGCGAGCGCCAACGGCGGGACCACCGGCGGTGCGGGCGGGCAGACGGTGCGGGCCACCACGGGGACCGCGATCCATGCGGCTCTGTGCAGTCGGGCCAGCAGCAGCACCCCGATCACCATCGAGGTCGAGGGGACCATCAATCACGGCAACACCAGCAAGGTGTCGGGCGCAAGCTGCAACACCGCCGCCGGCCTGATCGAGCTCAAGCAGATCAGCAACGTCACGATCATCGGGGTCGGCAACGGGGCGGTCTTCGACCAGCTGGGCATCCACATCCGCGAGGCCAGGAACATCATCCTCCAGAACGTGACCATCCGGAACGTCAAGAAGTCGGGTTCGCCCACGTCCAACGGTGGTGACGCCATCGGCATGGAGAGCGGCGTCCGCAACGTCTGGGCCGATCACGTCACCCTGGAGGCCTCTGGTGGAGAGTCGGAGGGCTTCGACGGCCTCTTCGACATGAAGGACGACACCCAGTACGTGACCCTGTCCTACAGCATCCTGCGCAACTCCGGCCGCGGCGGGCTCATCGGGTCCAGCGAGAGCGACCGCTCGAACGGCTTCATCACGTTCCACCACAACCTGTACGAGAACATCGACTCCCGTACGCCCCTGCTGCGGGGCGGCATCGCGCACATCTACAACAACTCCTACGTGAGCCTCCACGAGTCCGGGATCAACTCCCGAGCCGGGGCTCGCGCCAAGGTGGAGAACAACTACTTCAAGGACTCCAAGGACGTCCTGGGCACCTTCTACACCAGCGAGGCCGGCTACTGGCAGGTCAGCGGCAACATCTTCGACAACGTGACCTGGTCCAGCCCCGGCGGCGAGAACAACCCCGCCGGCCCCAACCCGCAGTCCAACACCACCGTCAGCGTTCCGTACTCCTACAGCCTCGACGGGGCCAGCTGCGTGCCGAACATCGTCCGCCAGACCGCGGGGGCCAACAAGGGTCTGCAGGTGTCGAACGGCAGCTGCTCGCCGCAGACACCGAGCCCAACGCCGTCAGCCAGCCCTTCACCGTCAGCTAGTCCTGCTCCGTCAACCAGCCCTTCACCCAGCGGAACCAACCTCAGCATCGGGGCCGGCTCCGACGGCTCCAGCAAGGCTGACGGGACGAGCTACGGCAATGTGCGGGACGGCGACATGAGCACCTACTGGTCGCCGGTCGGCTCGACCGGTGACATCTCGATCAAGTGGAGTTCCGCCAAGACCGTGTCCAGGGTCATCATCCGTGAGGCGTCAGGCTCCGCGGGCAGCATCGGATCCTGGCAGGTCATCAACGGCGGCACTGGCGCCGTCCTGAAATCCGGCAGTGGGGCGGGCGCCATCACCTTCGCCCCGACCTCGCTGAGCAAGATCACCTTCAGGATCACCAGCTCGACCGGCGCGCCGAAGGTCGCCGAGTTCGAGACCTACGCCGCGTAGCGGACCTGTCCCGCCGGAACGGGGCCCGTCAGACGACGGGCCCCGGCACGGTAAGCCTCGGCCGAACGTAACGACACCTTCACCGCCTTCCCGGTGGGCACGGTCAGATCATGGTCACGAACAGCGCTCCCGCTCCAGTACGACCATCAGCCGCCGCGCGCATGACGGCTGATGAATGGGGCTCGTCGGCCGGCCTCAACGCTGATCATTCCCGTCGACGCGGCGTCCACGGACCGGACGAGTCGGTGAAATACCGTACACGGGTATGCTGCTGAGCATTGTGTGGGAACGGGAGGACGACAGATGGCCGGTTACTCGCACAACAAGCAGGACCACGCGCGGCGGCTTCGGCGGGTCGAGGGGCAGGTCCGCGGGCTGCAGCGGATGGTCGAGGATGACAAGTACTGCATTGACGTCCTCACGCAAGTGTCGGCGGCCACGAGCGCTCTGCAGTCCTTCGCCTTGTCCCTGCTCGAAGAACATCTGGCGCACTGTGTCGCTGAAGCCGCCCAGAAGGGCGGAGCCGAAGCCGACGCCAAGGTCAAGGAAGCCGCTGAAGCCATCGCGCGGCTCGTCCGTTCCTGAGTTGCCATCAACGCCCGTCCTATCCGGTCGTGCCCCGCGCTGAAGGCGCGGCGCCGACCAGCACCTGCAGGCGCTGGGTGTACTCGTCCTCGTCGATCTCGCCGCGAGCGAACCGGTCGGCGAGGACCTGTTGCGGCGTCAGTGTCTGGGCGGCCACCGCCCCCGGCCGGCCGCCGCCACCCAGGGACCGGACCAGCAACACGATGCCGGTGATAATCAGGCCCCAGAAGAGCAGGCCGCTGACAGTCATGAGCACCATGCCCCAGCCGCCCATGCCGTTGCCCCAGTACATCATCGTGATCTCCTCCATCCACCGGCCGGACTTGCGGGATACCTCCACCGTGCTCTCGACTGCCCGGGCCGGGTATGGGCGCACGTCACGTGCGGCAGGGTCAAAGGTCCTACCCCCTGGGGGTAGGGACCGTGGGAGGTCTTCGCCCCCTGCCGCGCTGCCCGCCTTCACCCGGACCACGGTGCGCTGAAGCGGTAACGCCGGCGGCGGCCTACAGGTAGATATTGCCGCTGCCGTCGCCGCGCGCGATGGTGAAATCGAATCCGTGTGTCATGCCGGGGGTGCCCGCCGTACCGAAGAACAGCGCCCACAGTGACCAGCCGAGTGCGGCGATGGTGCCCAGCGACACCAGGGTGTCCATGGTCGCGGCGCCATGCCGCAGGTTGGTCCAGGCCGCCTTGTGGAACGGCCAGCCCGCGTACACCACCACGGGCGCCGCCAGTGTCAGCGACAGCCACTGCCAGTTGGTGAACTGCAGCGCGGGGACCATCGCCATGGCGATCACTGGAACCGCCAGTACCAGCGAGGTGATCAGCCTGGCCCGCAGCGGGGCCAGTTCGTCCCCCTGCTCCTGCGGGCCGGTACCGGTCTCGCCGACGGGCGCAGCGGCGAGCTGGGCCGTATATCCGGCTTTGGCCACCTCGGTGATCAGGTCCTGTGGATCGACTTCCGGCGGGAACAGGACTTTGGCTTTCTCGGTGGCGTAGTTGACCGTCGCGGTGACGCCGTCCAGCTTGTTGAGCTTGCGTTCGATCCGGTTCGCGCAGGACGCACAAGTCATGCCGCCGATCGAGAGTTCGGCCACTTTGCCAGTGGCAAGTGGTGTGTCATTGGTGAGGGGTTGGCGGCGGAGTTCATGACGGATCCACTTCGTATCCGGCCTCTTGGACAGCGGCCTTGATCTGCTCACTGTCGATCGGGTCATCGCTCTCCACGGTCAGGAGCCCGCTCGCCAGGTCGACCTCCACCGCGGTGACACCAGAGATCTCCCCGACCTCTTCCTTGACGGAGCTGACACAGTGACCGCAGGTCATTCCCTTGACGGTGTAGGTGGCGGTGGCCATGGCGATCATTCCTCTTTCTGGGTTGATCGAGAACGGACGAGGCTTCGATTACCCCCATGGGGTATGCCAACGCAGGGAAAAGTAGCATACCCCCCGGGGGTTTGCGCAAGATTGCCCGGGTGCTGCAGCCTTCCTCCCGTTCTGTGGACAGGTCACAGCAGAGGGAACGGGAAGTCTGCGCAGGCAGCTAGAGGCGCGGAGGACGCAAGAGATGCGCCTGCGCGGATGTCTTCTTCATTTCGGCGATGGTGTCGACCGACCAGGCGAAAGGGTCATGACGCGCAACCTCGCCGGAGCGATCCGCGTGAGTCTCGGGGGCGCTGAGTCGGTTGCCGCTCCGCGTCGAGGCCGTTGACCTCTCGTCGAGTTCAGGGGCGGACGGCGCCGAGGAAGCGGCCTCGCCAGTAGCCGTCAATGTTGACCACCTTGACGACGTCGCCGGTCTGCGGAGAGTGGACCATCTTCCCGTCACCCGCGTAGATGCCCATGTGTCCCAATCCCCGGCTGAACAGCAGATCACCCGGTTGCAGTGCGTCCAAGGGGACTCGGCGGCTGGCACCCCAGGCCCACTGCTCGTAGGTGGTGCGGGGCAGTTGGACACCCGCGGCTCTCCAGGAAGCCTGGGAGAAGCCCGAGCAGTCGTAGGAACCCGGGCCCGTGGCGCCGTATCTGTACGGCTTGCCGACCTGAGCGAAGGCGAACTCAAGGGCCACGCGCGCGTCCCCGGAGGCGGGCCCGGTGTAGGCGATTCCCGTACTGTTCGGGTCGCCGACATTGAAGGCACCCAGCTGGCGCAGGAGTTTTGTCTGCTCTCTTACCAGCTGATCAGCCTTCTTCTTCTCCTTGCCCACCTTGTCGCGTTCCGTGTCCGCCTCAGCGAGCACGACCTTGGCCTCGTCGCGCTGGGCGCGCAACTCCACGGTGGTCGCCTCGAAGGAGCGCAGCGCTTCCGACTGGGTCCGGGCCATCTGGTCGATGGAGGTCATCCGGCTCAGCATCGCGTCAGCGTTTTCAGAGTCGAGGAATCCCTGCATGCCGGACAGCCCGCCGAACTGGTAGCTGCCGACCGCCAGCGAGACGAGACCCTCGCGGAGGGCGTCGAGTCGTGCGCGCTTGCGTTCCAGTGCGGTGTTGAGACCCTGGTACTTCTTCCTGGCCTTCTGGTACGACTCGGTGGCTTGGTTGTACTTCTCGACCACCTCGTCGGCCTGCTCGTTGAGCTTCACCAACTTGGCACGGGCTTGTGCGATGGTCGGCCGGGGTTCGGCGGTCGCACCGCCTTGAGCGACCAGCAGCGCGAGTAGGAGAAGACCCACGGTCACTGGTATTCGCCCAAGTCTCACCGACGCAGCCACTACTATTTCTCCTCGTATTCCCGACTTGGGCGAATAGTACAGAAGATCGCAGAGCTGAATCGGCTGTTCGCCGGATCGCAGGTGTGACGGTCAGTCGGCGCAGCTACGATGCGCGGTAGCATTCCGGGACCGGAGGCAGGGGGTGCGGCAGGCGATGCGTGGTCTGGGAGACCTGGAATCAGTGATCATGGACCGGCTGTGGGCCTCCCGCCGGCCGGCGTCGGTGCGGGCCGTGCTCGAAGAGCTGCGCAGGGAGCGGGAGATCGCCTACACCACCGTCATGACGGTGATGGACAACCTCCACACCAAGGGGCTGCTCCGTCGAAAGCCGGTCGGCCGGGCGTACGTCTATGAGCCGGTGGCCAGCAAGGAGGCCTACACCGCCCAGCTGATGCGCGAAGCCCTCGCCTCGGGTGGTAACCAGGCAGCCACGCTGGTCCACTTCCTGGAATGGCTCACCCCCGAGGAAGCGGCCGCTCTGGAGGCTGCCCTCCAGGTGTACCCGCCGCAGGGCCGCTCATGATCGTCCCCCTTGTTCTCGCCGGGTACGCCGCCGCAGCGGTGATCGTGTTGCCTCGCCTGCTGAGCTGGGGGGAATGGGCCGAACGCGCCCCCCGCCTGGCACTGGGGGTATGGCTGGCCTCCTGCGCGTCGGCGGTGGCTTCGGTGATACTGGCCGCGCTGGCGGCCGCGGTGCCACCTTCGGTGGTCGCCCACGGGCTGGCGGGTTTCTTTCAGGCCTGTGCCGCGATGTTCTCCCACGGCGCCGTCCCGGCATCCCCTGGATTGCTCGCCGCTCTGGCCGGTGCCGGACTGATCGCAGCCAGGTTGACGTACTGCACGGCGGCGGTGCTGGTCATGGCCGGGCGTGAACGACGTGAGCACAGCGACATGCTGAACCTCCTCGGCCGTCATGACGGCGAGTTGGACGCGGTCGTCCTCGACCACGAGGTGCCTGCCGCCTACTGCCTTCCCGGTCGGCAAGGACGCGCGGTCATCACGACCGGCGCGATCCAATCTCTGCCTCCCGAGCAGGTGGCCGCCGTTCTCGCTCATGAGCAGGCCCACCTGCGAGGCCGCCACCATCTGGTCATCGCGATCGTCGAGGCGCTGGTGCGGGCGTTTCCGCGGCTTCCCCTGTTCATTCGGGCCAGGAGCGAAGTGGTGCGCCTGGTCGAGTTGCTCGCCGATGACGTCGCGGCCCGCCGCCACGCTCGCATCCACATCGCGGGCGCGCTGGTACGGCTGGCCACCGGACGGGCACCGGCCTTCATGCTGGGCGCGGGCGGCGAGACGGCACTGACCCGAGTGCGCCGCATGCTCAATCCCGCCACCCCATTGGGCCGGCGCGAACGCCTGGCGGGCTTGGCGGCCATCGGCGCCCTGCTCCTGGGCCCGGCGATCGTGGCCGCCTTCCCCGGTGTGACGGCGTTGCTAGCCCATCACTGCCATCATCTGTCGATCTTCTAGTTCGCGGCACGCGCCGGGAATCGTCCGGTACTCTCAGGTGAAGCAACCTACTAAGTCAGATAGTAGGAGTTGGGCGTGGAGCGATCCTCAGGGGAGCGATGGACAGCAAGGCCGCTCGGCGTCTAGAAGCGTCGCGCTGGCTGCTGCTCCTCGCGCTGGTCCTGGGCGTCTTGGGGATGCACACGCTCGGGCACATCGACGCCGAGCATGCTCACGCGGAAGTACCCCCGGCATCCGAGCATGCCGTCAATCCTCACGGATCCCAGGAAGCCCCTGTCCTCATCGCCGGACCACCAGCGGATGACATTTCTGTGGCTGGCGGCCAGGTGCCGGGGCCGGATCCCACCTCGGTGTGCGTGGCCGTGCTGACCGTGCTCACGCTGCTGCTCGGCCTGTCGTCGACCTGGTCACGGCCGCCCACTGGGATCGCGGCGGCCAGCGGTACATCGGGTCCGTTGGCCGCCCGGCCACCGCCGGAGAGAACCGCTCTCCGCTTGGCACGTCTTTCGGTTCTGCGTATTTAGGCCGACTCGATGGCGGGCGCTTACAGGCGTCTGCCCGCACATGGCCGAAATAACAGGATTCACGAACCGGAAAGAGACCACATAGTCATGTTCATCAACCGTTCCGACCTGCGCGGTCTCGCGCTGTCCGCCACGGCGGGCGCCAGTGCCCTCGTCCTGCTCACCGCCTGCGGGGCTGATAAGGGATCGATGGCTGGACCCGGAGCGACCAGCGCTCCGCCGGCAACCGCGTCCCCCCAGTCCACGCTCACCGTCAACGACGCCGATGTGCGGTTCGCGCAGATGATGATCCCGCACCACGAGCAGGCGGTCGAAATGACCAAGCTCGCCGCGACCCAGGCCGCCGACCCGGAGGTCAAGGACCTAGCGGTGAAGATCGAAGCCGCGCAGGATCCGGAGATCAAGACCATGACCGGCTGGCTGTCGGCATGGGGCAAGCCCGCTGTCCCCGAAGGAGGGCACAGCGGACACAGCATGCCCGGGATGATGGCCGAGGAGGACATGGTCAAGCTTCAGACCGCCCGGGGCACGGAGTTCGACAAGCTGTTCGCCGAAATGATGATCGCCCATCACCAGGGCGCGATCCAGATGGCGGTCGAAGAACAGGGCTACGGCAAGAACCCGCGGGCGATCGAGCTCGCCAAGACGATTCAGACGAGCCAGCAGGCAGAGATCGACCAGATGGAGAAGCTGCTCCAGCGCCTCTGACGTCAGGACCGGCCGGATGCCGGGGAAGCGGTTCCTGGCATCCGGCACCTCAATTCGCGACCGGAATCTCGCGGCTGCCGGCGGAGAGGCGGCGGCGGATCTTCTCGGCCTCCGGGGCCTGGAGAGCCGCGTAGTGGCGCAGTGCCCGCTCCCAGTGGTGCGTCGCGGTGGCGCGATCCCCCTGATCCGCGGCGAGGTTGCCGAGTTGTCCGTGCGCGCGTGCCTCCTCGTACGAGCTACCGCAGGACTGGCTGTGCTCAAGACCTTGGAGGTGCCAATGCCGGGCATTCTTCAGGTCGCCCAGGCGGTGGTAGGTCTCGCCCAGGCAGTTCTCCGCCATGGCGGCGTCCAGATGAAGTCCGAGTTCGGTGAACACGCGCAGGGCCCGATGAAGATGCTCGATCGCCTCAGTGAAACGGGCCAGCTCCACCTCGACCAAGGCGATACTGCGCAGGGTGATCGCCACGTTCCGGAGCATGCCCATCCGTTCGTAGAAGGCCAGGGCGTTCTTGTTCTCCAGCAGCGCCGCGCCGTGGTCGCCGCGGTAATAGAGCACGGCGGCATGGTTGGCCAGCGCGTTGCTCTCCCCGAACTCGTCGCCGAGCTCGCGGAAGATCTCCAGCGCGCTCTGGTAGTGCTGTTCCGCGGCGTCGAATGAGCCCCGCTCCAGCAGGGCGAGACCCAGATTGTTGAGCGTGCTGGCCTCGGCGTGCCGGTTTCCCGAGTGCCGCGCCGCGGTGATCGCGAGGGTATGCGTCTGGATCCAGTCGTCCCACTGCTTGGTGAGGAAGAAATAGCCCCGCAGCAGGTACGCCATCTCCCAGCAGAAGGCGTCGAGGTTCAGCTCGACCGCCGCGCGGCAGAGCGCGACCAGGTTCGTCCGTTCAGTCTCGGCCCACGCCAGGGCCTGCTGGTAGCCGGCCAGGGCCGGGGTCGCCGGTGGCTTGTCGACGATGGCCGAGGGCGGCAGGTAGCGGTGGGGTGTGATGACCCGGTCAGCCTGGACCAAGGTGGCCAGGGAGAAGACGAGCAGCCGTTGGACCGCCGCCCGCTGTTCCTGCTCGGGGATCACCGATCGGGCGAGCCTGCGGGCATGGAGGCCGACGAGATCGTGGAAGTGGTAGCGGCCGGCCGAGTCCTCGATCACCAGGTTGGCCCGGAGCAGCCGGTCCAGGTCGCGTTGCGCCTCGGGCACGCTCAGGTCGGCGAGGGCCGCTACGGCGTACGCGTCCCAGTCCGCGGCAGGATGCAGGCCGAGCAGCGCGAAGACGCGCCGTGGCCGGGCGGGCAGGCCCTCATGGGAGACCGTGAAAGCGGACGTGACACTGCGCTCGCCGTCATCGAGTTCGTCGAGCCGGCTGTGCCGGTCGGCGACGCGAGCGCTCAGATCCGCCAGCTTCCGGGTGCTGCCACCGCGGCATCGAGCCGCGATGATGCGGACCGCGAGGGGCAGGCGCCCGCAGGCTTCGACGATCTTCCCGATCATCTCCTCCCGGTCCGGCGCGTCCTGACCGGCCACCGAACGGAACAGAGCCGTGGCCTCGGCCGTGGGGAGCGTGTCCAGGGTGAGATGGCACGCGTCGTCCAGCGAGGGGAGGCGGTCCCGGCTGGTGATCAGCACGCGGCAGTCCGGCGTGGCCGGCAGCAGGGGGCGTACCTGGTCCGCGCTCACGGCGTTGTCGAGCACGATGATCATATTTTTCCCGACGAGCCGATCGCGGTACAGCGCGGCGCGGTCGTCGACGTGATCGGGGATCTGCTCTCCGGGTACGCCCAAGCGGCGAAGCAGCCGGTCGAGCGCGTCCGCGGGGGCCACCGGAGGAAGCGTCGGGCTGTAGCCGTGCAGGTCGAGGAACAGGCATCCGTCGGGGAAGCTCCGCTCGATCCGATATGCCACACGAGTCACGAAAGCGGTCTTGCCGACGCCTGCCATACCGGACACAACCACTATGTTTGGGATAATCGGGGTATTCCGCTCATGGTGGAGGATCGAAATGACCCGCCGAAGCTCCTCGGCCCGTCCGGTGAAGTGGACGGAATCCGGAGGTAGCCCGGAGAAAGGCTTTGGATCTTTAGGATTCTCCTTGGCCGGTTGGAGATCGACGAGCGCGGCCAGCGCGCCGTCCGTGCCCAGCGCGTTGTCGCAGGCCCAGGCCAGCTTAAGATTGGCCGGCCTGGCGCCGGATTCAATCTTGCTCAGATATCCCTTGCTGTAGTGGATCAATTTCCCCAGTTCGGCCAGTGACAAGCCCGCGGCCTCCCGCACTCGCCGCAACTCATTACCGAATGCCGGATGACCTTCCATAGTGGGCCTTCCAACGCCACCGTACGGACCGAAAACCCAAATCCTCTTAAAATAGATTATGACCCCAAAAGGCAGTAAGCCGCCGTACGACGTCTTCATGTCTCTGGCCGGTTGTGATCGGGAGCCCGTGCGAAAGCTCTGCCGCGAGCTGGAAAAGGATCTCAGCGTCTTCATCGACGAAGACGGCTTGGGGTACTTCGCCGGCATCTCGGCCGGACTCGAGGAGGCGCTGCGTTCGTCCAAGACCCTGGTGGCGTACTACTCGGCGGCCTACGCGGTCAGACCCGCCTGCCAGTGGGAACTCACCTCGGCGTTCCTCGCGGGCCAACGGGAGGGAAACCCCGTCGGCCGGATCATCGTGATCAACCCCGAGGAGGAGACCGATCACATTCTGCCGGTGGAAGTCTCGGACGCGCGATTCGCGCTCGCGCCGACCACGGCGGAAGAAGTGCGCCGGCTCGCGGATCGGATCCGGTCCTGGGTCGCCGCGATCTCCGGGCACATCGGCGACGTCCCCTTCCACGACCGCCCGCGCTGGTACGGCAGGCCCCCCGGCCAGGCCGGCTTTCACGGCCGCTACCGGGAACAGTGGCTGCTGCACAGCGCGCTGCACGGCAGCGATCTCGCGATCACCGAGCCCACCTGCGGTCCGGTCGCGGCGGTGGCCGGAGCCGCGGGCATGGGGAAGACCTCGCTGGTCGCCGCGTACGCCTGGCAGTACGGCGCCGCCTTCCGGGGCGGTGTCTACTGGCTGCGCCTGACGGACGCCACCGAGCGGGACGTGCTCGCCAGATACGCCGTCGAGCTGCGGACGATCGCCGACATGCTGGGACTTGACTACACCGGAGCCGGTCAGAATCGGCTGCCGCACATCTTCGCCGAGTATCTCGCCGCCCAGCCAGAGCCGAGCCTGTGGGTGATCGACGACGTTCCGCCCGATCTGGATCCAGAGGTGGCCGACCAGCTGCTCATCCCCGCCGAGCAGCGCATCCGGACCGTGCTCATCTCGCGTAGCCTCGCCTACGGGCTGACCACGCGCGAGAATCCGTACGGGAGAGCTGTCACCAGCATCGAAGTCGGCCCGCTGACCTTGGCCGACGGGCGCCTGCTGCTGAGCGGCTACCGCCCCGCCACGGATTCCGGCGAGGTCGAGGCCCTGGACCGGATCGTGGGACGCCTGGGTGGCAACGCGTACGCCGCCGCGCTGGCCGGACTGGAGCTCCGCGATCGGCAAGGGCTGATTTCGTATCAGGACTACGCCGACCGGCTGATGACCGACCATACGGTGCCGGAGCCGGTGACAGCCATGTTCCATGACGCGGTGGTCGCCCTGGACGACACGCAGCGGCTCATCATCGAGGTCGCGCTGACGGTCGCGCCGGCCCCGCTGCCAGCCCGCTTGATCGACTTGGCGGCCCGTTCGCTGCGCCCCGATGCGACGGTGGACACCGCGCTGGAGGGTCTCCGGCAGCGCTTGCTCGCCACCCGCACGGGCTCCTCCTGGCAGATCCATCCGCTGGTGCTGGACGCGGCGCGGCGCTACCTCCAGCCGCTCCAGCCCCAAGCCGAGCTCGCGCCCGCGATGGCAGGCGCGCTGACCACGCTGGCGGCCAAGACCGATCGAAGCGAGTTGCTGCCGCACGCGGACGTCTTGGCCGGGCGCGCCGAACTACCCGCTGAACTGACGGAAGCTCTTCTGCTGCTGCTCGCCGACCACTACGAGTCGTGTGGGGAGGCGGTGTCCTCCGCGCGGTACCGCGACCGGCTGATCGAGGGCCGGCCGGATGATCCGGACCTGGTCCTGGCCGCGGCTCGCGCGCACTACGAGGCGGGCGCCTACGACACGGCGATCACCCGCGCCACGCGCGTGCGGAGCCGGCAGGCCCTGCTCATCCACGCCGCGTCCCTGGACGCCCTGGGCCGGTTCGCCGAGGCGGAGCCGTACTGGGCTGACCTGCTCAGCGCCCCGCCCGAGCTCGCGACCGGACTGGCCCATCTGCGCGGACTGCGGCTGCGCGGGCGGCTCCGCGACGCCGAACGCGAGGCCAGAAACCTGCTGGCCCGGCATTCGGTCGAGGCGGACGGGCTCCAGCAGGTGCGGCTGGAGCTGGCCCGGGTACGGCTGGCCCTCGGCGACTCGCCCGGCGCCCGCGCGCTGGCGGAGTCCGTGATCGGGCACTACCGGGACCTGGAGCTGCCGCACCACCTCCGGTGCTCGGAGGCCCAGGAGGTCCTGGCCGAGGCGCTGCTCACCCCGCACCTGACCGACCTGCGTCCCGATCACAGCGGCTGGGAACGCGCGGAGCGGTCGCTCCGCCGGCTCGGCGACGAGTACCGCCGTAGCCACGGCGAATATCACCTGGTGACCCTGGGCGCGGCCGTGGGCCTGGGCTACGCGCTGGTCTCGCGCGGCGAGCCGGAGCGGGGACGCGCCGAACTCACCCGCACGATCGCGTTGCTCCGGCGGCACGCGGGCGACCGGCATCCCCTGCTCCTGCGCGCCATATTTCTGCTGGGACAGACGTTCGAGCAGACCGGCGACTGGGAGTCAGCGCGCGGCCTTTTCGCCCAGGCGCTGGACGGACAGCTCGCCGTACTCGGTCCCGGGCATCCGCACACGGCCGAGACCCGCCAGGAGTACGGCGTGGCCCTCAAGCTGACGGGCGACACCCGAGCCGCGGCGAAGATGTTCGCCGCAAGCCGGCGGGCAGCGGCTGACGCGGTCGGCCGTTTCACTGACCTTTACATCCGGGCGGGCATCTCCACGGCTCTGGTCCGCTTACCCACCTGGATGTGGCGGAAGCTGGGCGAGTGAGCGACCGTCAGCCCCCCAGGCGGCACGGCGGGTTGTACGGCAGGCCGGGGGCGTCGGGGGACGACGGGTCCGATACGTAATCCTGCCATTCGCGCACGGTGATCGGATCACCGCTGATCGCGCAGACGTACGCGGCGACGGCGTCGAAATCGAGGTTGTACAACCGCACGGTGCCGTCCATCCCCGCAGCGGCCAGCACCCTGCCCTTCGGGGCGAAGGCCACGGAGAATACGGTGCCGCTAGGTCCGGACAGCACCGCGATCGTGCTCGGAGCCCCGCTAGCGGGCACCTGCCAAACTGGCACAGTTCCGTCGGAGGCGGCCCCGGCGAGCAGCCGATCCGGGCCGAACGCCACGGCCTGCACCTGCCCCTTCGGCCCGATGGAGAGGTCCTTGCCGAGCTGGCGCGGAGCGCTCGGATCCGTAACGTCCCACAGCCGCACCCAGTGGTTGAGCGGTGCCGCCAGCACCCGCCCGTCGTCGCTGAAGGCCACGTGGTTGAAGGTGTACTTGGAGTTGCTTGGCACGACGGCGATGGCTGCGGGTTTCGCGGGATCCCGCACATCCCACAGGAGAATGCTCTGGTGGGACGCCGCGGCCAGAGTACGGCCATCCGGGGTGAAAGCGAGGGATATCACCCCGCCCGGAGCCTCCAGCTTGCCGAGAAGCCGGATGTTCGCCGGATCACGGGTGTCCCACAGTTGCACGCCGCCGTCCCGGCTGCCCGCGGCCAGTACCGTGCCCTCCGGGTTGAACGCCACCGCGTCGATGACGCCGGTCAGATTGCTCGCCGGGACCATCGGATCGCCGGGGTGCTTCGCGTTCCACAACGCGACGGTCCCGTCCTTGCGGCCCGCCGCGAGCCACCCGGTCGAGCTGTAGGCGAGCGTCCCCACCAGATGCGGATCAGAGAGCTGGCCTTGCGCTGGAGGCCCTTGAGCCGGGCTGCCTGCAGTCGCGGGATCCCAGAGCCGGATCGGCTCTCCCGGTTTCGCCGTCCGCCACAGGCGCACTTTCGTGTCGCCGGACGCGGCCGCGAGTGATTCACCGCTGGGGTCGAAGGCCAGCGTGAAGATCGTGCTCGACCCGCTCAGCATCGGACCGGGCAGCGTCCAGAGCCGCACCGCGCCGTCCGCGCCGCCCGACGCCAGTTGGCCGTCCACCTCTTGCGCGACGGAGGTGACGACGTCGGGGTGGGGCAGTTCGGCGGTGATCTGCCGGGTCGCGAGGTCCCACATGTAGACGTGCGTGTCGGCGGATCCGGCGATCAGGCCGCGCCCGTCCGGGGTGAAGGACACGGAGTACACCCAGCTCGTCGGACCGGTCAACGGCTCGCCCATGGGCGCCGGCTTGGAGCCGGTGAGATCCCACAGCCAGACCTTGTCGTCCGTCCCTCCTACGGCGAGCATCCGCCCGTCCTTGCTGAACGCGACCGACCAGAGCGCCCTGCCCGGTCCGCCTAGGGCGGATCCGACCTGGTCGCCGGAGATATCCCAGCGCCAGACCAGCCCGTCTTCCCCGACCGCTGCGATCGTGTGGCCGTCCGGGCTGAACCTGACAGAGTTCAGCCCGTCGCGCGTCGCGTCCGCCGGTCGGCGTAGCCTCGTGGGCCGGTCGAGCCGATCCCGGTGCCAGAGCCGTACCTGGCCATCGGAGCCGGCTGCCGCGAGCAGGCGCCCGTCCTGGCCGAACGCGACCGAGTTGACCGCAAGCGGCGATCCGGTCTGAGCCGTCCCCGCGGCGACGGGATGCGCTGGATCCTGGAGGTCCCACAGCCGGACCACGCCGTCTCCGCTGCCGCTGGCCAAATAGCGCTTGGCGGGGTCGAAGGCGAGCGTGGTCACGTTGGGGGTGCCGTTGTCGATGGGCGTGCCGATCAGGACCGGACGCCCGGGTTGCGCCAGGTCCCACAGCCAGATCTTGCCGTCTTCCCCGCCGGCGGCGACGATGCCACGCCCGAGCGCGACCGCGTGGGTGAGCCCGCCAGGGCCCACCATCCGCGTCACCGCCGGGGCGGCGGACGCGTCCAGCACGCGAGACCTGGCGGCCTCGGTGTCGGCGATCTGCCGGGAGACGAGGCTGAACTGCGCCGCCAGCGCGGGATCCGTGCCGTACAGGGCCCCGGCGCGTGTCGCCATCAGCTGTGACTCCGCCAGCGCGCCCTTATGGCTGGCCTGCGCACCTTGCTTGATCGCCTCATTACGCTCGCGGAAGGCGACCCAGCCCGCGCTCGTGGCGACGATGGTGAGGGTGGTGAGCAGGCTCACCGCCGAGCGCAGAATGCGCCGCCGCGACCGCTCCTTACGGGAGCTCGCGCGCAGGAATTCCCGCTCCAGCGGGGTGAGCGCATGGCCGCGCGCCTCGGCCCACTCCACGGCGCCGCGCAGGACGACGCCCTGATAGAGCGCGTCTGACGCGTGCTCGTGCTGTGCCCATTTCTGCGTGGCCACGGTGAGGTCCTGGGCGATGATCAGGCCGATCCGGTCACTGTCGATCCACGCGCGCAGCCGCGGCCACTCCCTGATCAGCGCGTCGTGGCTGATCTGCATGCCCTTGTCGTCCCGCGTGACGAAACGCTGATCGACGAACTCCTCCAGCGCGTCATTGAGTTCGTCCGGGGTCACGCCCGGATAGCTGGGGATCTCGTTGAGCAGGAGCCTGCGCCGGACTACCGGGCCCTCGCTCGTGACGTGAATCATGCGGAGGAAAAGGTCCCGGATCACGGCCTGCTGGTCGGAGTTCAGCTGATCGTAGGCTTGGTCGGCCGCGTCCTTGACCGCGCCGGCGAGACCTCCGGCGGCGAGGTAATCGGTCACGGTCACCTCCCCTGGCGAGGGGTTGCGCTTCCAAGCCATGCGGAGCGCGTGCGACAGCAGCGGCAGCGTGCCGTCCTCGTGCCCTGCCTCGGTGTTGGTGGGATGCGCGAGTTCGTCGAGAAGCATGGTGATCAGTTCGGGCTGGATCCTGCGTCCCGCCTTCCGGGCGGGCTCCTCGATCGCCTCCCGGAGTTCGTCCCGGTTCATCGGCACCATGCCGAACAGCGGGCCGTTCAGCAGCGGCAGCATCGCGTCCGGCCAGAACAGGTGGGGCAGGAAGTCGGACCGCACCCCCAGCACGATCACGGCCCCGTCCTTGACCATGTCGCTCAGCCGGTTGATGAGGGTTGCCCGATTGGGGTCCGCGATTCCGGTGGCGTAGACGTCCTCGAACTGATCGATGATCAGCAGGAGGTTTTCGTACGGCTTGCCGCCCGCCGTACGGGGCAGCTCGGCCAGTTCCGCAACCAATCGCTCCCTCGGCGTGTGGGATGTCACGGTCCAGGCAGGCCCGAGCGCGGGAATCAGACCCGCGTGCAGCAGGGAGGATTTCCCCGACCCGGACGGCCCCACCACCGGAATCAGCCCGCCGCCCGCCGCCCGCAGTCCGGCGATTCGCGTGACCAGCTCCTGCGTGAGTCTCGCCCGGCCCATGAAAAGCTCGGCGTCCGCCGCGACGAAGCTCGTGAACCCGGGAAACGGGCAAGGCACCGGATTCCATCGAGAGGCGCGTTCCCGGGCGTTCTTCCATGCGGTCCGAAGCTCCGGATCGGTGACGTCGCAGGTGTCCAGGATCACGTCCAGTGCCTGGGATTTGGGGACGGATATCCCCTTGAACCAATTGTCGATCGCTGTTTTCGTCCGGCCGTGGATGGCGTCCCGCTTTATGAGCTCATCTGCGATCGCCCGCAGCGTCATGCCCTCCGGAAACAGCCGACGTAACGCGGCACCGAATTCCGGCCTGGTCTTGATCGTGTTCAGGGTGTCGAGATCAACCTCGTTCGCTCGCATGCGCACCCGCCCCGTCCTTCAGGACCCGCAATCAGCCCTGTCACGCCAGATCGCTTTCTGGCGTCATCTTGGTGCCCGGGGAGACCGTCCGGATGGTTGCCTTGTTGCCTATCTGGTGCGGAAACCAGGAAACTCATCGGTCCGGCGTGGTGAGGCGGTACCGCAGCAGCACTGTCGCGATCGCGAGGAAGGTCGCGGACATGACGCCCAACATGGCCAGGTCGAAAAGCCACTGGCCGGTGGTGTGCCGCCACAGCGCGTCGGGGGCGGCGCCGGGCCCGATTCCGCGCAGGTCGATTGAGGCGGCGGCCGCGGCCAAGCCCCAGCGAGCCGGGAGCAGCGCGGCGAACACGCTCGCCACCGGCTCATCCGAGAGGTTCTTCGTGACCCCGTTGAACACGATCTGCGCGATGGTCAGGAACGTGACCACATTGACGGCCTGCTTCAGCGTCTTCACCGCCGCGGAGATCAGCAGCCCGAGCGACATGGCGGTGATCGTCATCGCCCCGAGATCGCACCACAGCTCGACCGCGGGACTGAACGCCACGGAGTGCACCGGACCTGGCCGTATCCGGGTGAACCCCCACACGATCACCAGTGCCTGCGCCATGGCGATCACCGCGTAGACCAGCCACTTGGACAGCGTGACCGATGCGGTCCGCACGCCGGTCCGATGCTCGCGGCGGAGGATCGGAAACTCGGTGACCAGGTCGCTGTAGGTCAGCGCCTGTCCCGTCAGCATGCTGAACGTGACGAGCAGATTCAGCGACCCGGCGCTGGACGTCGCCCCCGCGCCCAGGCCCTTCGCGTCGCCCGCCAGCGCGGTGAGCACCGCGCCGCCGAACGGCACGGCCCACAGCCAGACGCGGCTCCATACGCTCCTGACCCAGTCGGAGATCGTCGGCGTCTCGCGGCTCTTGGTGGTGCCGCGGGCCGCCACGAGCGCGGCCTGCCTGGCGATCAGCACCGGCAGCTGATGGGCGAGCACCGCTGGCGCACCTCGCTTCCTGCGGACCAAGGCGGCGGCAGCGGAGCCCGCCCGGGCCTGCCGGGCCGCGTCCCGGACGGTGGCCGCCGAGCTCGCCGCGTACGCCTCCGCCTTGGGTCGCGGGTCGGCCCGGATGCCGTCCATGACGTCGGCATGATCGGCTCCGCCCAGCGCGGGGCACAACCCGTCCGGGGGCCCGGAATAGACGGGGCGTCCGAAGCTGCCGGCAGACCTCGGCGATGCGCGCGTCTCGGCCCGCGCGTCCGGCGGCGCGGAGCCGGTAGGCGTAGCGCAGCAGGCTGCGGGTGCTCAACGTCGTGTGCAGGTCGTCATGCTGCGGCACGAAGCCGAGCTGCTCGCGGATTTGGCCGCTGTGCTTACGAAGATCCAGGCCCCGGAAGTAGACCTCCCCTGCGGCGATGGGCAGTTCGCCCAGCAGGGCCCAGAACAGTGAAGTCTTCCCGGCTCCCGACGGCCCCACGATCGCCAGCAGGTCCCCGGCGTGCTGAACGAACGACATTTTCGTCAGCCGGGGCTTGTCCTTGAACTTGGCGTCCACCTCGGACACGATCAGGTCGCAGCGGCGCGCGGTCAGCGTGACCTCGCCGTCGCGCGCGGGCACCGCGCCCAGCGGGATCTCCCGCAAGGCGTCCCCGCCGTCCAGCAGCCAGTAGCGGAACGCGCCCACGTCGAAGTGCCCGCCCGGCCGCAAAACCGCGTTTCGGGCAATCCGCCCATCGATGTAAGGCCCGTGACCATATCCGAAGCCACGCACGCGTACCCCATCCGCCGCGCGCTCCAGACGGAAGTGACGGGGCGCGAGACCGGGAGTGGGGAGGACCTCGTCGGCGGGGGGAGCTGCGGACCCGAACACGGTCACCGGCCGGAGAGAGATCACGCGCCCGCGTAGCGTGACCTTTCCCGATCCAGGTCCGGTCGGGCCCGCAGCTGTGCGGGACGGATCGTCATAGGGGGCGAGCGGGAGCGGAAACGCCCAGCTAGGCCGGTCCAGCCGGTCCTTCGTCATCGCGTCGTTGACCCACACACCGTGCCGGTGCCAGCGCACCAGCGAACGGCGGTAGGCGGCGATGCGCATGCTCGTGTGTTCGTAGATCCGCAAGGCCCTGATCCGGGCGGCGCTGAGGCCTCGGTTCTCACGCCGACCGCCGTCGACCTCCTGGTCATCCCACTCCGCCAGCAGGTGGAGGTGCTCGTGGTGGAGCGCGTCCTGCGCGCGATGGACCAGCATGTCCATGTGCCCGGTGCTGACCGGGCGCGGGGGAGCGCCCTGCGGAGGCCGGGCGGGAATGCCCGCCCGGCCATCCCGCCACCCCTGATACCAGTCAGACATCCGGGCGAACGGCCCATAGCCGATCGTCGGCAGCCGGCGCGGGATCATCAGGGCTCGCAGACCAGTTCGGCGATGACCTTGCGGTTCTGCTCGGCCGCCGCGGACAGCATCTCGCCGTTGGGCCCGTGGTCCTGCTTGAAGCCGGGGAAGTGGGTGCCCACACCCGTGGAGGAGATCCTCTCCCTGGGTACGCCCATGTCGTTGACGAGGGCGTTCTCCACCGCTTTCGCACGATCATTTGAGAGCTGGATCCGGCCGGCCTCGGTACCGAAGTTGGCCGATGTTCCAGTGAGGCGAAGATGTTGCCGAGGGTCGCTGAGAAGAGCCGCGGCCAGCTCTTTCAAGGTGGCCCTGGCACCCCTCGGATTCCGGAACACATCCTGGTTCGGCAGGAAGCCGACATTGTTGTTGTCCGCCAGATCGACCGTGGAACACGGGGGCGGTTGGGTCGGCGGAGGCGGCGGAGGCGGTGGATTGACCACGCTGACCGATGGGACTCCGGTCCGCGCGTCCCGCGTGGTGGGCTGGGAATCGACGTCTACGCAAGCGCCCCCCGCTTTCGCGATCCCCCGCCAGAGGGCCACGATGTTGGCTCGGTACGCCTCGAGTCTGGCTTGCGGGAGGGCAGTGTCGCCCAAGCCGGAGAACAGCACCTGGCGCCCTTTGGCATCGGGCAACAATTTGATCTGCTTGACGTAGTCCACCAGATCAGCCGGCTCTACGGCCAGCATGCCGTCCCCCTGGAAGTTGAGCGGCTCCACGGTCTGCACGCCTGAATCGACCACGATGACCGTGCCCTTCTCGGGCACCGCACGCACACCCAGCCGGAACGCCAATAAGACGTTGGCCTCGGGCTGCTCCGCGCCCACCGGCAGCCAAGGGGAAGGGGGCGTGCCACGCAGCACCGAGCGGATTTCCCCGAGGAAACGGTTCAACTCGTCCCTGCGGCTCTCGTCATTTTGTGCGGTGTGTTTGAGCTGTTTCTGGAAGACGATCCTCGGGCTTCCATCGATCCGTACGATCGTGACGAGCTGACCGTTGTCCGCGGCAGCGGAGACGAGTTCTTGGGCTTTCCCGGGTAGCTGCGGTTCGGGGCTGTTGGCCCGAGCTCCGATGACGAGGGCGACCGGCGCGTTGTGGTTGTAGGCGCACTGATAGCCGTCGACCTCCGGGTTGGGGGAGGCCACACTTTCCGTGCAACCGGTGGCCACGATCGATACGGCGGCCACTGCCAGCAGCACTGTGACCTTGCGCGGATGAGGCGTTTTCATTTCCCTTTTCCCTTGTCACGGGCCGGTGGGGGGACGGTTCTGGAACAGCGATCCGGTGACCACCGGATCTTGCGCGCGGATCGCCACGAGCAGCTTGGCCAGCTCTTTGAGTTGCCGTCCGTACGCGCGGCGCGACTCAAGGGCCTGCTCGTAGATCGCCAGGCTGGCCGCCTGTTGCGTGCCGATGGCCAGCATCTGCTCATTGGCCAGCGCGAGGCTGGCCGCTGAACTCGCGGCCTCCCGCGTACGCTTGCGCCGGGCCCGCAGCGTCTCGCGCGCGTCCGCGCGTAGAGGATTGTGGGTCAGGTAGGCGCCGATGATCGCGACGACTCCGGTGACCAGGTAGAGCGCCAAGAAGAACACGGCGCTCGCGAAAGCGGTGTCGTGATCTGAGTCGGTCGTCAGCGTGGTGTCCAGCAACAGGGGGGAGCTCCCGGCCGTCTGCGGCACCCAGAGCCGCACGAGGAACGCGGTCAGGCCAAGCCCCGCCCAGGCCATCAGGCAGAAGTACGCGGCCATCCGCCGGGCTATCGGGTTCCTCGCCTTGACCTCGCGGAACAGCACCCCGGACATGTGGGTGACGAACAGCGCCATCGCGATGAACCCGGTGACGAGGATGCCCGCCTGCCAGTTCGTCAGCTCCGGCTGGGCGCGCTCCACGACAGGAAGGAACTGCCCGAGATCGGCCAGCGCGGCGAGGAAGAGGGCGATCAAGTAGCGGAGAGTCGCCTTTGAGTGGCCGGCGAGCAAGGCGGGATCCTCGTAGCCCGTGCCCCGCCGGGACGGGCGTTCGGGAAATTGCGGTCTGCTGGGGATCATTCCCCGCTCCGGCTCGCCTGGGTTCGGCGGGAGGCGATGCTCTGTCATTCTCGATCTCCTTTCAGCGATCTGAAGCGCCGTCGCCGAGCAGGCGGCGCACGACGATTTCGGCTGCCTGGTTTATCTGCTGAAGATTCCGCACGTTGTCTTCGTGAATTGCGCTCCACCACGCGAGATCGGCCACCGCGGCACCTGCTTTGCCGAACGCCGCGGATTGTCCGAGATAGAGCTGGTAACTGACCTGGAGCTCGGTGATCAGCTGGTCGGTCAGCGCGTCGATGAAGGTGTCGAAGATCGGACCGGTGCCCTCGTCCACCCCTTCCGGGGCCAAACTCTCGATCAGTTTCGCGAGGTACGTGTGCAGGCTGGCCGCATCGATGGGGGGAGCCTGGAACAGCGGCATTTCCGGCGGGCCGGCACCGCGCTTGGACCGGCGGCCCCAGCTGAACCAGCCAGGCTTGTTCCGCCAGGAAGCCGCACGCCAACGCGGCTTTGCCTGGCTCAGTGAGACTTCCATCAAATCACCCTCTTTTCGACCGCTCGCTGCGGTTCCAGCACCCAGCTGGGCACTTCGGGCTGTGGGGGACGGTAGTAATTCAGCGCGGCGCCGTACGGGTGAGACCTGGTCAGATAGAGCCAGTAGACGTTCTCTCGCGTTCGCGCATGCGCGTAAATACGGAGGACGCGCAGCTGATATGCCTCCTGGCAGATTCTGATCTTCTCCGCCAGCCGCCGAATTCTGCCGCGCGATTTATTCAGACTCCGGCGCACCTCGTGGAAAGGCCCCTGAGCTTTCTTCAGTTCATTCGCAAGCTCTCGCTGCCGGCGCCGGACGATGAGTTCATCGGGCAGCCCGTCCTCGCCGATTCGGCGCGGGGGAAACACACCCAGCGCGATGTCGTCATTCAGGCTCTCGATCCGCTTCCTGATGAAGTTGAGCTGAGACTCGAGGAAGGCCTCTTTCGCCACGGCCTCTTCGATTTCCCCCTGGATTTCGGCGAGATCTTCCCGGAGCTTGTCGCAATGAATCTGGCAGGCGATCCACTCGCTGGCGGCCTGCTCGTCAGCACGGGAACGCAGATAGCAGACCCAGAATGTGCGCAGCTCGAAATCTCCGGCAGACCCGCAGCCGAAGCCATTCACAGCGGTGGGGGCCTCATCCACGATGATGTGCAGGTCAGCCGGACCTTCGATTCTGGTAATCGAAGCCGTGCCTTCAGGCTCGGCGTCATCCCGGGCATCGCTTTGCGGCTCGGCGTCATCCTGAGCACTGCTTTCAGGCTGGGTGTCATCCCGAGCGCCGCTTTCAGGCTCGGCGTCCCGGGCACCCTCACCATCGAGATCCGTGGCTTCGTGGACCACGTCATGAGGTTGCGCAGGGTCCGTGTCGTCAGGTCTCGCGCTGCCGGTGTCCTCACGCGGCCCCGCCTGGCCGTCCGCGCTCAGGCCCGTGCCGAGTTGCTGCCTGCCGTAGGGCGGATCAACTTCGGCCGTTTCCTGAGCGCCGAGCTCGACACCGGGAGCGAACCGCACGGTCGACCCAACGTGCATATGCCGCAGATCGGGCACCATCGGGGATTCGAGCTCTCCGTCCCGGCGTCCGTTGAGCATGTCGAGCAATCGCGCCATGGGACTGTAGAACACAGGCCGCTTGTGCTTGCGCAGGTAGGGATGCGTCACAGGTCCACTCCCCAGGTGAGGTCACGTCAGCCCCGCCAGGCCGCTCCGCGGAAATCACTTCCGCGGACGGTCCGGCGTCGTACTTGAGCCCCACCTTGAGAGGGCCGTGAGCTGGGGGTCTAGGCCCACCGGGTAGTTAAGGACAGAACAGGACAAGCTCAGGACAAGACCGGACACGGACAGCGGCGTCGTGTCGTTGTCCGTGGCCAGGCAAAGTGTTCAGGCAGTGAAGATCAACGATCTCCGCGAATGCGGCACCGATACGATCGAGCACACCGAAGATCAAAAATGCCGCAGGAACCTGATTCGGCCTGGCGAAGTCGATCACGAGGCGAAGAAACTGCAGCTCACAGTATGTGAACTGGGGCTTCCGCCAACCGTGCGGGAGCCGTACCCAATCATGGAATTGTCGGTGGGGGACCGCCTGATGTGGATGGCCACCATGCCGTGCAGGACTTGCTTCCCTTTACGGGCGTGCCGCAGGATCTCGCCTGCCGAGATCCCAGGGTCAGCGACGCTGTTATCGCCGTGGTCCGGCCGCTGAGGACCTTCGCCGACTTGGCAGGGCCAGACCGGATTTCGAGCCTGACCACGTCTCCGGCCCTGCCGCCGGTCAGTGTCGCGCGGATGCTTCCTCCGCACTTCTGCAGTCGAATGGTCCGGGTGCCCACCGCTTTCTTCTGCCCCCGCGCGACCAGCGTCCATGAGCAGGCCGTTCGGGCCTCCGCGGCCGGGACGACGACGAGCCAGGCACCGCCGACGAGGAGCGCGGAGGCGATCGTGATCAGTTTCATGACGCTCCCTTCCTGCCGCCGACAGTAGGCCCGCGATTGGTGCCGGTCGAGGCCCAGAATCGCGTTCACCCGGGGCTGACGGTCACGTTGCGCACCTTGACCTCGGCTAGCCAGGAGCGGAGCACGAACGAGCTGTCCAGGCAGTCGGCCAGCAGCGGAGGGTCGCCGGTGACCGGATACCAGGCGGTCTGAAGCACGCCGTAGTCCAGCTGGTAGGCCACCCTGTCCTGGTCGAACATGATCCGCCAGTGGTGGGTGCCCTGGTCCAGGCCCTGGGGTGGATCGGCGGGTTGGGGGCCGGGATGGGCGTTCGCGGCTGGCAGGCGTACCACCTTGATGTGGTTCTCCTGAGCTTCTTCCCCTTGGTAGAAGGCGTACTGGAGGGACAGGCCCCGCGGCTGGCTGCCGTCGAAGCGGGAGCATACGCCGATGCCGTACCCCCAGCCCATGCCCAGGAAGGGTTCCTCGGTCGGGCCCTTCACCTGGACGTCCAGATCGACCTGGAGGCGGCACCAGGCGGGCAGCCGCCCGTGGACGCCGGTCCAGGTGTAACCACCCGGGGACGCGACCGTCCAGCTGCCCTCCGTGGCGGCCACCTGGCCCTTCCTCGTGGTGTCGAAGTCCGTCAGCGAGAGCGGCAGGGCCCGGGTCTCGCCGGGGTCGGCGCAGCCGGGCGCGCCCAGGGGCACCACTCCGGTGAGGACGTTCAGCGGCAGCAGCAGACCGGTCACCGCCAGTCCCACCGCGACCAGCCGCACCAGCCGCTTGGCCAGGCGGCCACCCGCCGGCGGGCGGCCGGAAGGCCCGGGCGGCAGGTGCGGGTCCGGTACGGTCCACCCGCTGTCCACGGGGATCAGCACGTCACCCGGCGCACCGGTGAGCGCCGCGTACAGTTCGCGTGGAGTCGGGCGGCGTTCCGGGGCCTTGGTCAGCGCCCACGCGATCACGTCGCGCAGGCGCCCGTCGACGCCCTCCAGGTCGGGCTCCTCGTACGCCACCCGGAAGGTGACGGCGGGCGAGTTGCCCTCCCCGAAGGGACAGCGGCCGGTCGCCGCGAACGCGGTGACCGCCCCCCACGAGAAGACGTCGGCGGCGAAGGTCACCTGGTGGTCCAGCGCCTGTTCCGGCGACATGTAGCCGGGGGTGCCGACGAGGGTGGTCGTGAGCGTGAGCGAATCCGCCATCTGGGCGATGCCGAAGTCGATGACCTTCGGCCCGTCGGGGCCGAGCAGCACGTTTCCCGGCTTCAGATCGCGGTGCACGACGCCCGCGGCGTGGATCGCCTCCAGCGCGAGCAGCGTCCGGGTGGCGAGGTCGAGGAGATCGGGCTCGGTGAGCGGGCCGTACCGGGCCACCCGCTCGGCTAGATCCTGCCCGTCCACGAACTCGGTGACGAGGTAGGCGCGGTCCCCCTCAGTCCCCGAGTCCAGGATGGGCACGGTGCAGAACCGCGCGGATTCGGCCACCCGCCGAAGGATCCTCACCTCACGCTGGAATCTGCGCCGATACCTGGGATCGCGGGCCCACTCGCCATGGATCACCTTCACCGCGACCCGGGTGCCGGACTCCGCCTCGGCGAGGTAGACGACCCCCATCCCGCCCTGTCCCAACCGCCGCACGATCCGGTAACCCCCGATTCGGTACGGCAGGTCGGGCACGGTCGGTTCCAACCCTCGGTGTCGGCGCCCAGACGCAACAGGTCGCGTCCATGTCGACACCAGGATCTCCCATCCATCCGTTAATCGGGAAATGGTGATGGCGTGGCCTTTCGCCACGCCATCACCTCGAACTTCAGTTCTTGCAGTACCTTGCGCTGCCCGAGGGCCACCATCCGACGATCACGGCTGGCGCCGCCTTCTGGAAGCGGATCTTCAGACACCGGTTGGTTCGGGCTGCGGTTTTCACCGTCTTCTGCACGGACCTGGCCACGACGACGAGCCCGAAGCAGGCCGCCTTCGCCTTCCAGTCGGACAGCTTGTTGCACTCTCCGAGGCTCGACCGGCCGATGGACGGCAGCTTCGCGAGCTTGCGGGTGAGGCTGCGGCTGAAATAGAGGTTGCACGTCGCGTTGTACCAGTGGCCGCAGTCGAGCCCGAAGGACGTGAGGCCCCTCGTGGCCGCCCCGGTGGTCGTGGTCGTCCCGGTGGCGGCCTGCGCGCCGGCCGCGGCCCCGATCATGAGGCCGACGGTCAGGGTGATGGTCGCGAGCAGCTGGAGGATGCGTTTCATCGCTCTGCCCTTCCTCTGCGCGGGCGGTTCCCGCGTCCTGGACAGCGTGCGATCAGGGGGGTTCAGGATCGTTTCAGTCTGCGTGAAGTCTCGGCGAGGCCGTAAGAGTCGCCGAGTTCGCTGAACATCGAGTAGGCCAGGTCCAGTTCGTCCGCTCGGCCGGTGATGTCGCCGATCGTGGTGAGCGCCCACGCGTGCCCGTAGCGATCTCCCAGGGCGCGCAGGCGTCGGGCAGCCTCGCCCGCGTGCTCCCCGGCCTCGGGATCACCCTGGGCCGCCAGGACCATGGCGATGCTGAGTAGCGCGTTCGCGGTCAATCTCGGGTCACGCAGGCGGCGTTCCGCCAGGTCCCGCTCCTCCTCCGCATGCTGGCGCGCCGCGCTCACCTCTCCCCGCGCCAGCCGTACGGAGACCAGGCCATGCAGGCAGGCGGCCTGGCCGTAGCGGTCGCCGAGGTCGCGGGCCGAACGCAGCGCGCTGAGGAGGCAGGCGAGCGCGGTTTCCTGGTCCCCGGCCCGGTGCCGGACGACGCCGAGCGCACGCACGCAGGCGGCCTCGCCGCGCCGGTCGCCGCAATCGCGGAACTCGGCCCGTCCCTGGGCGAGCGAGCGCTCCGCCTGCTCGAGCCGGGACTGGTCCAGCCGGGCCACACCGAGCCGGAACAGGACCCGGGCGCGCTCCATGGCATCGCCGTACCGGATCAGTTGCCCGAGGCTCGACTGGTAGGTCTCGATCGCGCCCGCGAGGTCGCGCTCGGCCCGCTGCTGGTCGCCGAGATCGCGCAGGACCAGCGCCGCACCGAGCGGGTCCCCGTCGGCACGTGCGGCGGCGAGCGCGTGCCGGTTGACGGTCCGCCATTCGTCCTGCTGGTGGCGTACCTCCAGGAAAGGCGTCAGGGCGTGCGCGAGCCGCCACGCGTGTCCGGGCAGGCCGTGCAGGTCGGCCACCAACGCGGTCAGGAAGCCGAGTTCGGCGTCCAGCCACTCGATCGAGTCACGGATCTCGGTCGTGCCCATGCTGACCGCCTCCGGAACAGGGCTCGCGCCGAACCCCTCCGAGGTCAGCGGGAGGACGGCCGCCCGCACCCGGGCCAGCGCCACCCGCGCGAGGCGGGACAGGGCCGGCGCGGCGCCGGAGGGCGGGAGCCGTTCGCGGGCCATCAGCTGGGTGAGCTCGTGCATGCGGAACCGGTCCTGGCCCGCGTCGTCGCAGGCCAGCCGCTGTAGCAGGCCGCAATCGGCGATCACTTCGAGGGCGGCGGGACCATCGGCGAGGGGTTCCGCGATCCAGGCCGCGAAGCTCGGGGCGGTGATCGCGGTCAGCCGCGCGAGCAGCGCCTGCGGCCGGGGGTCGAGGCCCTCGTAGGCCAGGCTGAGCAGCGGCCGGACCCCGGTGTCGCCCGCGCGGAACTCGTCCAGGCGGGCGGCCTCGTCCCGCAGCCGCCGGGCGAGCCCGCGGGCAGAACGGTCCCGGCTGGCCGCGAGCCGCGCCGCCGCCGCGCGGACCGCGATGGGCAGCCCGGCGCAGGCGTCGAGCACGCTCGCGGTGGCCTCGCCGTCGGCGTCGGCCCGCGCCCGCCCGGCCATCCGCTCCAGCAGCTCGCGGGACTCGGCCGCCGTGAAGACGTCCACCTCGAACGGCTCGGTTCCGGCCAGCCCGGCCAGCGCCGAGCGGCTCGTGATGATCGCCAGTGAGCCCGGGCCGGTCGGCATCAGCGGGCGCACCTGCTCCTCGTCGGTCGCGTTGTCGAGCAGGACGAGGAGTCTGCGATCCGCGGTGAGCGTCCGGTAGACCGCGGTCCGCTCCTCCATGGTCGCGGGGATCGAACCGCCTGGGTAGCCGAACGCGCGCAGGAACCGGGCGAGCGTCCCGGCCGCGTCCGGCTGCCTGCGCAGATCCGCGAACAGCTGGCCCCCGGGAAACCGTGCCCGATGCCGCCAAGCCGTGTGTACGGCGAGCGTGGACTTGCCCACTCCCGCGTGGCCGTACAGGACGATGGGGTGCGGCCCGTGCGCGGGGCTGCGGGCGATCGCGGCCGACAAGCCGCTGAGAAGCTCGCGCCGGCCGACGAAGGAGCGGTCGTCAGGGGGAAGCTCCGCGGGGGTACGGACCTCCTCCGCGTCCAGGGCCGGGTCCTCGCGGAGCATGCGTTCGTGCACTCGGCGCAGTTCGGCGGACGGCTCGGCGCCGAGTTCCTCGGCCAGGACCTGGCGCACCCGGTGGTAGTGGGAGAGCGCCTCGCCGAGGTTGCCGGAGCGGTACAGGGCGACCATCAGGAGCAGGTGGACGTGCTCCCGCAGCGGGTACCTGCGGGCCAGATTTCTGAGCGGGACGACGCACTCGCGGTGGTGACCGAGCCCGATCCGGACGTCGCAGAGCTCCTCTTCCACGGCCGCGCGCTGTTCCTCCAGCGCGGCGGCCTCCATCCGCCGCAGGTGATCGGAGTCCACGTCGGCCAGCGCCGGACCGCGCCACAGCTCCAGCGCCTGCTCCAGGGTGCGGATGCGGGTGACCGGGTCCTCGTCCCGGCGGTCGGCCAGGTCGCGGAACCGCCACACGTCGACCCGGTCCGGCTCGACCCGCAGCCGGTATCCGGCCGGGACGGTCTCGATCAGATCCCTTGGCAGGATCTTCCGCAGGTCGCTGACGTAGACCTTGATCACGCCGGTGGTGATCTCGCGGTCACCCGTCAGCGCCTCCTGCAACAGCTCGAGGGAGACGGGGCGTCCCCCTTCAAGGGCGAGTACGGCGAGGACCGCGCGATGGCGCGGTACCCGGATCGGGATGATCCGATCGCCGTCCACGACCTCGAGCGGGCCGAGGAGGTTGAAATCCATGATGTCCACATTTGACAACGCTTCGCCCACCTTGCAAGCCCAACGCAGGACCCGCCACCCCGGTTTCACGCAAGAAGGCATGGCGACTCCCGGTCGCCATGCCTTCTCCTCGGTCGCTTCGTCAGGCGCCGTTCCAGTCGCCGATGAGGACGACCGCGCCGGGAACGGTCTCGAGTGAGGTGCCCCACGCGTAGTCGGAGGCGCCGTCGTCATGCGTGTTGCGCAGGTGGAACGTGCCGTCGGCGGGGTTGTAGTAACCCGTCGAGTCCCGGCCCTCCGGGGGCGCCTCCGGAGTGGACGTGCCATTGACCGGGGCGCTGTAGCCGACGATGTCGACGTTCGACCGGGAGTACGACTTGGCCTGGATCTTGTCGCCGCTGTTGCCCTCGATCGTGTAGACCGTTGAGCCGTCGGCGCTCTTGACGATGCCGACGTGGTCGATGTCGCCGCTCTGGTCCCAGTCGAAGACGACCGCGTCGCCCGGCTGCGGGGTGTACCCGCTTCCCCTGGTGTGCCACGTTCCGTACGTGGTCCCGTAGTTCTTGAACGAGGCCGCCCATCCGTCGAGGACGCCGCCGCTGCCCTCGGGGATGTCGGCGTACTGAAGTTCCGGCTTCTCGGCCCGGTCGAGGCGTGGAACGGGGGACAGCAGGCGAAGCTCGGCGGAGCCAAGCCGCGCGCGCTGCTCGCCGCGCTGCTGCTCGATCACCGCCGGATCGTGCCGGTCGAACGGCTCATGGAGGCGATCTGGGGCGAGAGCCCGCCCACCACCGCGCGAGCCGTTCTGCAGACGTACGTCGCGTCGCTGCGCCGGTCGCTGGAGAGCGCCGGCATGACCGGCGTGATCGTCTCGCACCCCGTCGGCTATCTCGCCGAGGTGCCGGCGGACGAGCTCGACCTGCGGGTTTTCGAGCGACTCGTGGATGAGGGGCGGCAGGCCGTACGGGACGGCCGGCACGAGGAGGCGCGCGAGAGCCTCCGCGCCGCCCTGGCGCTCTGGCGGGGACCGGCGCTCGGCGGGATCACCGACTCCTTCCTGCGGTCCGAGGCCATGCGGCTGGACGAGCTCAGGGTCACCGTCATCGAGGAGCGGATCGCCGCCGAGCTGGCGCTGGGCCAGGGCGAGCGCCTCCTCGACGAGCTGGCCGAGCTGGTGGCCCTCCATCCCGCCCGCGAACGGCTGCGCCGCGACCTCATGGTGGCCCTCTACCGGGCGGACCGGCAGGCGGACGCCCTGGCCGTGTACCGCGAGGGCAGGCAGGTGCTGATCGACGAGCTCGGCATCGAGCCGGGGCCTGAGCTGCGGGAGGCACATGAGGCGATCCTGCGGTCGGACCCCGCCTTGCTGACCCCCGCCCGGCGCAGGAGACTGCGGCAGCTGCCCCCGCCGCCGGCCGACTTCATCGGCAGGGAGGAGGAGATCGCGACGCTGCGCGCGACGCTGACCCTGCCGGAGGCGATGCCGATCTGCGTGATCTCCGGTGCCGGCGGCATGGGCAAGTCGGCCCTCGCCCTCCGGGTGGCCCACGAGGTCGCCGAGCACTTCCCCGACGGCCAGCTGCACGTCGAGCTGCGCGGCACGAGCGACGCCCCGGCCGGTGCGGAAGAGGTCCTGGGCCGGCTGCTGCGGGAGCTCGAGCCCGACATGGCGCGGCCGCCCGCCACGCTGGAGGAGCGGGTCGGCCGCTACCGCTCGCTGCTGGCGAGCCGGCGCAAGCTGGTGGCCTTGGAGGACGCCGCGGCCGAGGCGCAGGTGCGGCCGCTGCGGCCCGGCGCGCCCGGCTGCGCGGTCCTCGTCACCTCACGCAACCGGCTCGTGGGCCTGGCCGGGGCCACGTTCGTCGAGCTGGGCGTGCTGCCCTCCGGCACGGCGATCGACCTGTTCGCGCGGATCGCGGGTGAGCACCGGGTGGCGGCAGAACACGACGCCGCGTCCGCCATCGTCAAGCTGTGCGGCCGGCTCCCGCTGGCCATCCGCATCGCCGGCGCCAGTGGCCGCTCGCGCGGCTGCTCGACCGGCTGGCCGACGAGCGGCGCAGGCTGGACGAGCTGACCGTCGGAGACCAGCAGGTGCGGGCCGGCATCAGCCTGAGCTACGCGCTGCTGCCGCCCCAGGCGCGGACGGCGCTGCGCCGCCTCGGCCTCATGGGCCTGCCGTCCTTCCCCGCCTGGGTGGCCGCCGCCGCCCTGGAAACGGACCTGGACGAGGCCGAACGCATCCTGGAGCACCTCGTGGACGTCTCTCTCGTCGACGTCGAGGGAGACGACCCGATCGGGCAGCTCCGCTACCGGCTCCACGACCTCATCCGGCTGTTCGCCAGGGAACGTGCCCTGGCGGAGGACGACGCGCCGGCGCGCGCCGCCGCCGTCAGCAGGGTCCTGGGCGGGTGGATCTGGCTGGTCGAGCGGATCAACGAATCGACGCCGCCGTACCTGATCTCGGTGTCGGCCTCCTACCGGCTGGCCCGCCCGGTGGACGACAGTGTGGCACGGTCGGTGGTGGCCGATCCGCATGCCTGGTTCCGCTGCGAGCAGGAGGCGCTGATCGCCGGCGTCGAGCTCGCCGCCGGGATGAACCTGGACGAACTCGCTGTCGAACTGACCGCCGCGCTGTCGTGCACCGCCTTCGGCGGCCACCAGTACGTCTTCGACGACCCCTTCGCGAGCTGGCACCGGACGCATGAGGCGGCGCTGTCGGCCGCCCGCCGCATGGACAACGCCCTCGGCGAGGCGACGCTGCTGGCCGGGCTCGGGCAACTGCACTACGAACGGGACTCGTTCGCCGAGTCGCGGGCCCACCTCAGCCAGGCGCTGTCGATGTTCCGCGCGGCCAAGGACACCCGCGGCGAGGCCGCCGCGCTGGCCTCACTCGGCGCCGCCTGCCGTGAGCAGGGGTACCTGCCGGAGGCGCTGCACTTCCTCGACCGGGCGCGGGAGCTGCTGGCCGACTTCGACGACGCCTCGGCGCTGGGGCACGTCAGGCGGCTGGCCGGCACCGTACGGCTGGAGACCGGGGACTATCCCGGCGCGTGGGCCGATCTGGAGGAGGCGCAGGCGCTGTTCACCGCCGCGGGTTCGCGCCGCGGCCAGGGCCTGACGCTGCGCAGCATGTCGCTCTACCACCGCGCCAGGGGCGAGGCGGCCCGGGCCGAGGAGGTCGCCAGGCGGGCGCTGGCCATCTTCCAGACGGCCGACGACCGGATGATGACGGCGTACTGCGAGCGCGCGCTGGCCAAGGCGCTGCTGCGGCAGGGCAGGTTCGACGAGGCCAGGAAGCCGCTGCAGGAGGCGCTGACGGTCCTGCGTACGCTGCAGGACTCCTTCGGCGAGGCCTGCACGCTGCGCACGCTCGGCGAGCTGCACCTGGCGGAGGGGCGGCTCTACCAGGCCAAGGACTGCCTGGAGGAGTCGCTGCGGAGCTGGGAACGCCTGCGCGCCGCGCTGTTCCGCGCCCGCACCCTCCGCGACCTGGCCCGGGTGCACGAGGCCCTCGGCGACGTCGCCACCGCCGAGCGGACCGCCGCGGAGGCGTTGGAGATCTTCCGCCTGCACGGCTCCAGGGAGTACGACGAGCTGTCGCCGCAGAGCGGATCGAATCCGCTGTAAAGCGGATTACAGCGGATTCGAAGCGCCCCGGTCCATGCTGCGTCGGACCCTTTCGTCTGTCCTCTTGGAGAGCCCCATGGCGCAGCACGTACTTCTGTCCGACCCGCGCATCGCCGCCATGCCGGTGAGGGAGTGCGACGAGCCCCTCATCGACCTCCGCGGCGAGAAGGTCATCCACGTGGACCCCCGGCTGGCCGACCCCGCGGGCGCCTACGCGCACGTCCGGCTCGGCGTCGCCGACCGCCTGACGGGCGCGCAGACCCAGCTCCCCCGGGGGCTCCGGCTGCTGCTCGTGGAGGGGTACCGCCCGTACGCGCTCCAGGAACGCTATTTCGCCGACTGGCAGGCCAGGATGCGGCGCATCCACCCCGACTGGACGCGGGAGCGGCTGCGCGCCGAGGCGGGCAAGTACGTCGCACCGCCCGAGGTGGCGCCGCACGTGGCCGGCGGAGCGGTCGACGTCACGCTCTGCACCGTGGACGGAACCGAGCTGCCGATGGGCGCGGAGGTCAACGCCACGCCTCCGGAGCACGGCGAAGAGTGCTACACGGACGCGCCGGGGATCTCGGCGGAGGCGCGGCGCAACCGGCAGATCCTGATCGTCGCCATGACGGCGACGGGGTTCGTGAACTATCCCACGGAGTGGTGGCACTGGTCGTACGGCGACCGGTACTGGGCGTTCGCCGTGGGAGCACCCCATGCCCGGTACGGCCCGGTCGCCATGCTCAACGGTCGCTAGCGCCCACATCGGACATGAACCCCACCCTTTCGGACAACCGTGCGGCGGCCGCTTGCCGGGGCCTGACCGAAGCGCTGAACTGGCGTCGGCCGGCCAGGGACATCACGTTCTTCGATAGGAGCCTGGCGATGACAGTTCATGAGGCGGGCACCGGCAAGATCCGCGTGTGGGTCAGGAGGGCGGCCGTGGTGCTGGTCGCGCTGCTGGTCCCGGCCGGGGTGTCGGCGGTCAACACCGTCGGCAGGTTCGGCGACCTGTACCGGGCGCGCGCGGACGTGGTCTCGGTTCAGCCCGCGGCGAAGGTCCACGATCCGGCCAAGCCCACGGTGGCTCTCCTGGTCGGCGGCAGCGGCACCAACGTGGCCGACCTGCTCGGCCCGTATGAGGTGCTGGCGGGCACCGGCAGGTTCAACACCTACGTCGTGTCGGCCGGCTCCCGGCTGGTGCCCCTGACCGGTGGCCTCGACATCGTGCCCGACCTCACCTTCGACGAACTGGGGCGGCTGCTGGGCGAGCGGCGGGACAAGCTCGACGCCGTGGTGATTCCAGCGCTGCAGCCACCCGCGCCCGCCGAGTTCGACTCCATCAACGCCTGGCTGCGGCGGCAGTCGGCCGCCGGCACGCTGACCGTCAGCGTCTGCGCCGGGGCGCGCACGCTCGCCGCGACCGGGCTGCTGGACGGCAGGCCCGCGACCTCGCACTGGACCCGGCTGGCCGGCCTGCGCGACGACTTCCGCGACGTCAACTGGATCAGTGGCGAGCGATATGTGGACGACGGCAATGTGATCACCACGGCGGGCGTGCTGTCCGGCACCGACGGCGCCCTCAGGATCGTGGAACGGCTGGTCGACATGGACACGGCCCGCGAGGCGGCCCAGGCCGTCCACTGGCGCCACTATTCGCCCGGCGTCTCCGCGCGGATCCCCGTGTCCGACTGGGCGGCATCAGACGTGGTCGTGGCCCTCAACTCCTCCTACCAGAGCAGGCCGTCGACCATCGGCGTACGGCTCACCGAAGGTATCGGCGAACTGGAGCTCGCCGCCACGTTCGTCTCCTACACCGAGGAGTCCATGGTCGGGCGGACCGTCGCGGTCGGCGACGGCCCGGTCCGCTCCCGGCATGGCCTGACGTTCGTGCCCCGCTCGACGGTCGCGTCGGCCGCCGCCGACCTCGATCGGCTGCTCGTGCCCGGCCTGGACGCCTTCAGGCTCCAGGTGCCGGGCGCCGCGGGCCTGCGGCCCGAATACCTCCACACCACCGAGGAGTTCGCCTTCGATCCGGTGCTGCGCGACATCGCCCGCACGTACGACGTGCAGACCGCCCGGTTCGCCGCCAAGACGCTGGAGTACCCGCTGCTGGACGTCGAGCTGACCGGCCGCGCGTGGCCCTGGACGGAGACCCTCATCCCCGCCGTACTCGCGCTGCTGGGCGCGGCGGCCGCCATCACCACCGGCATGGTGTTCCGCCGATTCCGAGCCGCCGGTCGGCGTCCATAGCCGTCCGCGCGCGTTGTCAGCCGAGGTCGGGGTGTGGGATGTAGCGGCTGGGGTGGGAGCTCTCGACAGCCGCTGGGGGTGCAGAGGTCGCAACCGGTGCCAGACGACGGTGACGACATCGCCGGTCCGGGCATCGCAAGGGAGTTGCGCGGTGGCCGGGTCGACCCGGGCGGCCAGCATCTCCACGTCGACCGCCGCGCCGGTCACCTCCGGCAACGCGAGGACACCGGCGGGGCTGGCCGGGGCAAGGTGTTCGAGTACGGCCAGGGCCAGTTCTACGTCCTCGTCGTCGATGCCGGACACGATGATCGCGGTGGCGTACTCGATCTGCCGGGCGAGTGCCTCGGCGACGGTGCGCGGCTCGACCGAGTCCCACAGTTCGGCGATCAGCAGCGGCGCGGTCGCGGCCCTGGAAAGCAGTTCGGGGATGAGGTCCTCGCGGACGGTGCAGGTGACGCATCCGTGCGCGAGCCGGATCTGTTCACGGTCCAGTACGCCGGTGGAGTCGCGGACGACGCGTTCCACCCGGCCCGTGGTGACGTCACGCAGGTCGTGATGGACGGCGACGGAACCGGGGTGCTCGGCGAGCAGGCGGCCGACAAGCGCCGACCGTGCCTCGGCGTGCAGTCCCGGATGCGGGCCACGGCCGCTTCGACGCCGATCTTGTCGACGGTTTTGATCGCGCGGGCGGTGAGTGTCAGCCGGACGAAGCGGCCTTCGCTTTCCAGCCAGTAGCGCCGGTGCTGGATGTTGGGATTCCACCGGCGGCGGGTGCGCCGATGGGAGTGGGAGACGTTGTTGCCGAACACCGGTTTGGTACCGGTGAGCTGGCAGTGCGCCGACATCACGGCCTCCCGTAGCGCTGCTTGAACCGCTCCACCCGGCCGGCGGTGTCCAGCACACGGGTCTTGCCGGTGTAGAAGGGGTGGCTGGCGGCGGAGACGTCCACGTCCACCAGCGGGTAGGTGTTGCCGTCCTCCCATTCGATCTGCTTGTCGCTGGTGATGGTCGAGCGGGTGAGGAAGGCGAAGTCCGCGCTCGGATCCCGAAAGACCACCGGTCGGTAGTCGGGGTGAATGTCCTTCTTCATGGGGTTAGCGGTCCTCTCGGAACAGCACGTGCCTGGCGGTGTACGCGGCCCCAACCCCGCCAGTCGCCGCACGCTGATCGTGCTCGCTCTGGTGCTCGCACCGCTCGCGCTGGCGACCGTGGTCGGCATGGTGCTGCTCTGGCATGGGCAGGCGGACCAGCTGGCCCCCGGCACCGCGAACCCCGAGCCCGCGCGAGTGGTCACCCATTCTGAGGCGACGGTGCTGACCACTAGGCCGTACGAGTGCCCGGCTATCAATCAGCGCCCCGGTCCCAACAACCCGCCCCGAACGGTGACCTGCGCCAGCGTGGATGTCCTGCTGGAGACCGGGCGGGATCAAGGCGAGCAGGTCAGCGTCGACGTGCCCGCCGAGAGCTACCGGGCCGGCATGCAGGCCGGCGACCGGATCAGACTGACCCGCGTCTTCAACCACTTGGCCGGTCCGCCGACTTACGGCTTCTACGACTACGCCCGCCAGCCACGCAGCATCGCCTCGAACATCGCGTCCTCGGGACGGAGCTGGACCACACCCGAGACGAGCTCCAGATGCGCGGCCCCAGCCAGGTCCGACCGTCGCATACCGCCCCTTCCGCCCCACCAAGCTCACCTATCAGAGGGTCGGATCCTGCATCTGATGGGAGCCAGCCGCAAGCAGTTCAGGTCAAATGGCATGAACGATGTCACCGCCGCCGCTATTCGGAGGCCGCGTTCAGCAGGCGACCTGCAGTTTTCGCCCATCTGATGCAATTCCCAAGGGTTGGCGTAGCATCCGGCCCGGTCCCGGCAGATGACCTGCACGCCGGGGTGATCGGCCAGCCAGGTGGCCAATGCCTGGCCGGAGCGGCTGTCCAGCAGATCGACCGGCCTGCCGGTGGCAATGTCGATCAGCACGCTGCCGACAGATAGTGGAGCTGGAGGGTGCGGGACGGTCGCTGGAGGAACTCGCCAAGGAGTTCGAGCCTTCCGCTCAGCCGAACCTCAACCAGGGCCCGACCCGGGCGGGCTCGGCCTTGCACCGAGCCCGCCGCTCCAGCGCCACGCGGTCCTGATCGTGTGCTGTGATAACGCTCACCCGATTCGGCATACGCCGCCTTTGCCGTGAACGTCAGGAACACCCGAGCTGGACCCGCGTCACGCCATCAGCGCTGCAGTGTCAGCAGGCCCGGCCGGTAGGGCAGGAGGCCGTAGTCGCCGCCGGAGCTGGGGCTACGTCCCTGGTAAAGCAACCGCAGATTGCAGGGATCAACGGTCATGGTCTGATCGGGGTTGCTGCGAACCAGCTCGCCGTGGCTGATGTCGTCGGTCCAGGTGGCGCCGCTGTTGACCTTGCCGGCGAAGGGATTGCTCGAGGTTGCGGCCTGCGGTGTCCACGAACCGCCCAGACTGGTGGCCGTGAACGAGCGGAAGTAGCGACCCTGCGAGCCGATCGCCTCCACGAGCATAAGGTATCGGTTCTGGCCCTGGATCTTGTAGACCTGAACGGCTTCGAACAGACTGTGCGCCGTGTCGCTCATGATCACCGTTGATGTCGTGCCGAAACTGCCCGGGAAATTCCCGATGGGCATGCTGGCCCGGTAGATCTTGCCGTTGTCCCCGGCGAAGAACAGGTACATGTTCGTGCTGTCACCGATGAGTGTCTGGTCGATGGGTCCTGTTGAGGAGCCGGTGATGCTTCCGGAGAAGAGTGCCTGCTGCGCTGACCAGCCATTGGGGTTGGTGGGGTCGCTGGAGGTCCGGTAGGAGAAAGCGGTCGCACCCCACTGGTAGGCGAGTACCCAGATGTTCCTCGGGGCGAAGTAGAAGAGCGTGGGCGCGACAGTGGAGACAGACATCGTGTTCTGGCTGGCCGAGGCCATGTCGGACCAGTTGGTGAAGAGGCCGAAGTTCATCGAACCCCACCGCGTTCCCGTGTCGTGCGTGGTCGCGTAGACGAGATGCCTGCCGTTGTAGGGGGCGATGGTGAAGTCCTTGAGCGAGACCCACCCCGACTTCGGGGTCGCCAGCGGGCCCGTCGAGGTCCAGCGGTACGTCGACGGAAGAGCGCACGTGCCGGTCGGCGTCGGCGTCGGGGTGGGAGTCAGTGTCGGGGTGGGGGTCGGCGTGGGGTTGGGCGTGGGGGTGCCGGGGTTGCCGCAGGTCACGCCATTCAGGGCGAATGACGTGGGCACCGGGTTGCTGCCGTTCCATGAGCCCGTGAACCCGAAGTTGGTGCTGCCGCCGGAGGGGATGGAGGCGTTGTAGGAGACGTTGGTGGCGGTCACCGCCGAGCCGGACTGGGTCTGGGTGGCGTTCCAGATCTGGGTGATCTGCTGTCCGGCGCCGAAGGACCAGGTCAGCCGCCAGCCGTTGACCGCGTCACCGAGGTTGTTGATGGTGACGCTGGCGTTGAAGCCACCCGACCAGCTCGAACTGATGGTGTAGTCGACCCGGCAGGCGACGGCGGCCTGGGCGGGCTGTGTGGTCAGCAGGCCGGCTCCGGCCAGCAGGACCGAGATGGCGCCGATCACGAGGCCGCGGCGCGAGGCCCGCCGGGGCGGCGCCGCGATCGTGACGGCGAAGGGGCGCGGTGACCGCGCTCGCCAGGGCAGACTCATCTGTATTCTCCTCATCATCATGCCCGGCCACCAGCCGGACCCAAGAACTGACACTTCGGGATGTGACCCCCCCTCGTCGGAGGGGCCCCACCTTCCCTTCGCCGGTCGGGCTTCGGGTTGCTTCACGTGTGCCGGTCAGACGACGGTGCAGGGGATGCCGTTGAGGGTGAAGGCGGTCGGTTCGGCGGTGTTGCCGGTGTGGGTGGCCTGGAAGCCGATGTCGATGGTGGCCCCGGGGGCGAGCGTGCTGTTGTGGCCGACGTTGCGGGCGCTTACTTGGCCGCTGGAGGGCGTGTAGGTGGCGTTCCAGCCTGAGGTGATGGACTGGCCGGAGGGCAGGGTGAAGACCAGCGTCCAGCCGTTGATCGTCGAGGTCCCGGTGTTGGTGATGCTGATGTTGGCGGTGAAGCCGTTGTTCCAGGAGTTCATCGTGTAGGCGACCCGGCACGGCCCGGTGCTGCCGCTGGGTGACGGGGTGGGCGTCGGCGTGGGCGTCGGGATGGGTGAAGGGCTGCTATTCACGCCGGTCACGATGGTCGTCATGCTTCGAGCGGGAAGGGTGACGGTGATGGAGCCGTTCGACATGCTGGTCGTTCCCTGGGGTGCGACGTTCCTGCTCGCGTCGGTCAGCCAGGACGAGACACTGGATGCGGTGCTGTTCGCCAGGGTGAACTGCTGGCTCACCGCGGAGGTCCCCTTGTTGATGGCGACGATGACGACCGTGTTGCTACCGCCTCGATACGCCGAGACGTAGACATTCGACGCCGGGTTCGCCGTCGCGTCGACCCGCACATATCCGGGGCGGACGAACCTCGCGAACTGCGCCATGACAGCGCCGCGCTTGCTGATCTGGCCGTCCTCCCGCATGGGGCCGTAGCTGCGCCGGATGTACCACCAGATGTACGCCTGGAACTCGGCGTCCACCATGGCGCGGTGGATGTGCTCCCCCACGTCGAGCGCCTGGGGCCAGAGGTCCGCCGAATCGCTGCTGTTGGGGTAGTAGACCTCGGTCATCCAGAGCTCTTTGCCCGCCCCCCTTTGCTTGAAGAGGGGATAGGGGAAGTTCGCGTACGACGTGCCGTAGAGGTGAGCCCCGATGATGTCCACGTTGGCGAGCGCCACGGAGTCGTTGAGGATCGGGTCGGAGATGTTCTTCAGGTACTGGAAGGATTCGGGCGCGATGACCCTGGTGCCGATCGAGCTGGCGTTCTCCCGCAGGAACCGGACCATTTCGGCGGGAGTCCACCATGTCCAGTCATGCGCGTAATCGGGCTCGTTCTGCACCGATATGCCGTACAGGTTCACCCCGTTGTTCCGCATGTGCGTGATGAAGTTGTTCAGGTGCTGGGCGTAGGCGCCGTACATGTCGTACCTGAGGCGTTTCGCGTTGGTCTGACTGCCACGGACGAAGGTCTCGACCATGCTGGCCGGGGGATTCCACGGCGACGCGATGACGGTCGCCCCGAGTTCGATCGCGCGCCTGGCCGTGGCCAGATCACGGCTCCAGTTCGCCTGGTTCTCGGGGACGGGGATCCTCAGCACGGAAAATCCCAGCCGACCCTCGCTGGTGCCGAAGGCCGTGTCCCGCTGAGCGGCTGTCAGGTCGCCGATCCAGGCCGTGTGGGTCATGCCGCCGAAGCCTCGGATCGTCTGCCGCTGCACCGACGGATTGATGACCGCCGTCGCGGCCGCAGCTTCCGACGCCCCGATGACCGAGGCGGTGGCCGTCAGGACCGGCAGGGCCCCCATCGTCACCAGGACGTTTCTCCGGCTCAGCAGTCGTCGCTCGCTGCTGTCGAGCTTATTCTGATCTTGCGTCATGTTGCTCCTCTGTTCTTCGTGCTGATCCGCGCCTTCTCCGTCCCGTTGGCCCGGTCTGCGCTGAAGTGGTGATCCGCGAAGTGGCTGGCCGCGGATGAGGCTGCGGAGGCGAACGCATGATGTCTCGAACATGTACGGAGCCGCGCCCCGGTCCGGCTCCCGCACGCGGGTCATGGGTGGGTGAGGTTGAAGCGGCGGATGGTGGCGGCCTCAGGGCTCTTTGGCGGCCGGTGACACGCCCGTTAACAGCACCCACACTTACCGCAGGCGACGCAATCGCGTGTACCTGGTGGCGCGAGTCTTACCGACACCCCAAGTTGAGCCGCGACCAGCCCTCAGCCGGTCACGGCTTTACTCCTTGGGAGGTTGGCTGCTTTAGGTGTGCTTCATGAAGTCCCCTTCGACGGTCTCATCGAACAGATGATCGCGATGGGTGGCCGGCGAGTGCGAGCCCAGGACTGATCAGAGGCCGATGTTGGCCTGCGGTCCGGAGCCGTTGCGTACCAGGTTCGGCACGTTGTTCGCCGAGTCGAGCGTGTACGAATAGAACGAGCTCGGCGTGAACGCCGAACCGCCGGTCTCGCGCTGACCGGTGCAGCTGACGCAGACGCTGCCGCTCTGGCGGAGCTGGGCGGCGTCGTCGCGGTAGTAAGGGTCCTTCACGCTCTCGAAATAGCTGTTCTCGATGACCATCTTGGTGGCGCCCCGGGCGTAGTTGCCGTACCCGGTGATGTTCTGCAGGTAGTTGTTGTACAGGTGCGCGTAGGCCACGTTGTCAGTCGACGGGTTGCGGGAGGCGTTGTTGCGCAGCCAGTTGTGGTGGATGGTCATGCGCGCGGTGACATTGGGGGTCCAGCCGATGCCGAAGGCTTTGCGGCCCTCGGCGATGATGTTCCAGGACACGGTCAGGTTGGTGGTGTCCTCGCGGCTGTCGATCAGGCCGTCGTTCATGCGCGTGATGTGGTTGTGGTCGATCCAGATGTTGTGGGCGCCGTCCATCTGGATGCCGTCGTAGTCGTAGGTGTCGTCGCCCGGGTCGTCCTCGGGCATCAGGGTGTCCCGGATCGTCAGGTTCCTGATGATGACGTTGGAGACGCCGTCCAGGAAGAAGCCGCCGCCGACGATGGCGCCGTTCCTGCCGACGCCGACGATGGTCTTGTTGGAGGTGACCCGGATCTCGTTGCCCTTGGGTGAGGCGTTGAGGGTGGCATTGACCCGGATGACGTACGGCTGGCTCGCGGTGGCATAGCGCAGCAGGTCGGCGTACGTGGTGACGGTCACGGTCTGGCCACCTGCTCCACCCGTCGTGCCCGCAGCCCCGGCGAACCCGTCGGCGGTGCCCGGCCAGCCGGTGCCCGGCGTGGGCGTGGTGGTCGGGGTTCCGGAGGCGGGGTTGAATCGCCATTGCATGCGGGCGATGTCGGAGCAGGTCTCCTGGACGATCGGGTTGTTGCCTGCGGTGGAACCGCCCTGGTTGCTGACGCACAGGCCGTTGAGGTTGCTGCGGACCAGGTAGCGATCGGATGTGCTGGAGGGCGTAAGCGTCCAGGTCTGGTTGCTGCTGGCCCCGCAGGTCCACTGCCACAGCTGGACGCCCGAGGCTGTGGAGTAGTTCGGTACGTCAACGCACTTGCCGCTGTTGAGGTTGACCAGCCCGAAGGCACCGTTCTGTGAGACGGCGCGGAACTGCTGCTCGTCGGCTGCGGCGTTGCACGTCACCTGCGTCAGAACCGCCGCGTTGCCGGTTCCCGCACCACTGACGGTCACGCACTTGCCGCTGGACGCGCTGGCCAGCGTGTAGACGCCATTGGCCACCGGCGTCGCCGCCTGGGACGGCCAGGCCGTCAAGCCGACCAGAAGCGCCGCCGCAGTTGCCACGAGGAGGGCATGTTTCACGATCCTCCTCTGAACGTGAGATGAGGCGCTTGGGAGCGGACCGTCCTTCGACGGTGAATGTTCAGGCATGACCCTGCCTCCTTGTCCGGAAATTAACTGGGAGCGGCCGAACGGTCGGCCAGAGTTGTGCCTTCGAGGCCCCGGGGTGGCTTCTCGCCCGGTGTGCCCACCGTCGCGGGACCTTGTGGCACTTCGCGTTTCCGGTCGGAGCGAAGCACGCAGCCGAAGATCCGGTCAACGGACCGCGTCAAAGGTGGCGTCGTCCAGGCAAGCCCATCGGCTCTTGGACCTGGGATGTTTCGAGTTTGTCGACAGTTGGCATCGATGAAAGATTCACAAATCGAGGTAGCGAACAGAGTCAATACATCCGATGTATCCCCTGCTTCTACGAGATGTTATTTGAAATGTGACCCCAACACATCGATGGGCTGTTGTCGAAAACTTCGAAAGCTCTAGATTTTTGACCAGCTAATACTTGAATATACAATGATTCGACTACAATAAGTAGCGTCCGGCGGGCGCACATCGGCCCCGATCAACGAATACGAGACGTCCGATACCGAGTTCTTGTTCTATCTGGGCTTTGGTGCTATCTCCTTGGGTTGCCCCTCATAGTGATCGGAGGAATCCGTGATCGACTTCTTACGCCCATGGTCAGCGATCGCTGTACTGGCGGGCTTGGCGACGTCCATCCCCGGGCGGTCACCCGCCCGGGGATGGACTGACGTCATCTCACGTCGTGACGGTGAAGGTGTCGATGTCGAATAGGTAGTTGGTGCCACTGCCGACGAGGGTCAGATACAGAGGCCCGGAGGCCGACCCGGTCAACGTCGTAGACACCGTCGCGTAGGTGTCCCAGCCACCTGTCGGTGACACGGTGACCGAACCCAGTAACGTTCCTGTCGGCGATCCCGACCTGACCTGGATCGTGCCGCCGGATCCCGCGGACGACACCCGGGCGCTGAAGGTCCGCAGCCCCGCGGTGTCCACCGCCGAGTACGCCGCCCAGTCACCGTTGTTGATGAACCCCACCGAGTTACCACCACTGGCACCTGGGTGACCGGCGACCTGCACACCCGACTGCGAGGTGAACGCCTCACCCTCGACGGTCTGGCTGCCGGTGCTGACAGTAAAGGTGTCGATGTCGAACAGGTAGCCGCCGCTACCCACGAAGACCAGATACAACGGCCCCGACGTCGACCCGCTCAAGGTTGTCGACACCGTCGCGTAGGTATCCCAGCCACCTGTGGGCGACACCGCGACCGACCCCAGCAATGTCCCAGTGGCCGACCCCGACCGAATCTGGATCGTCCCACCGGACCCGGCGGAGGAAACCCGGGCAGCGAAGGTCCGCAGTCCAGCGGTGTTCACTCCGGAGTACGCCGCCCAATCACCGTTCTCGATGTAGCCCACCGAAGCTCCGCCGCTGGCGCCTGGATGGTCGGCCCGCTGCACACCGGACTGCGAGGTGAATGCCTCACCCTCGACCGTCTGGCCGCCGGTGCCGCCGCCGGTCGGGAAGGTGATCGTGTACGTCTTCCCTGCGGTGGCGTTCCAGCTCAGCGTGTCGCCGGTACGGGTGGCGGTGACGGTGGCGCCGGTCTCGTCCTTGACCTGGTAGGTGCCGGTGGCGGCGGCGGTCCTGACCTTGATCGGGGCGGTCTTGCCGGTGCGCAGGGTGATCGTCTCGGCCGCGCCGATCTTCCAGGTGGTGTCCACGGTGACGTCGCCGCGGGCGCGCAGGCCGGTCACCGAGCCGGTCGGCCACGCGGCCGGCAGGGCGGGCAGCACGTGCACGGTGTCGTGCTGGCTCTGCACGAGCATCTCGGCGACACCGGAGGTCGCGCCGAAGTTGCCGTCGATCTGGAACGGCGGGTGGGTGTCCCACAGGTTGTCCAGCGTGGAGGTCTTGAGCTGCTCGCTCAGCAGCTTGTGGGCGCGGGTGCCGTCGAGCAGCCGGGCCCAGAAGTTGATCTTCCAGGCCTTCGACCAGCCGGTGCCGCCGTCGCCGCGCGCGTTCAGGGAGACGCGGGCCGCCGCCGCCTCGGCGGTGCCGGGGAGGATCTGGTTGCCCGGGTGCAGGGCGAACAGGTGGGAGACGTGCCGGTGGGTGTCGGTCTGGGAGTCCCAGTCGGTCTTCCACTCCTGGAGCTGGCCCCAGCGGCCGATGCGCAGGCCCGGGTCGAGCCTGGTCAGCGCCGCGCTCACCTCGTTCTGGAAGGCGGTGTCCACGTTGAGCGTGCGGGCGGCGGCCAGCGCGTTGGTGAACACCTCACGGACGATCTGCTGTGACATGGAGGCCCCGGCGGAGAAGTCGCCGTTCTCCGGAGAGTAGCTGGGGGAGACCACGAGCCGGTTGTCGCGCGGGTCGGTGTGCAGGAAGTCGAGCCAGAACTCGGCCGCGCCCTTGATCGCCGGGTAGGCGGTGTTGCGCAGGTAGTTCACATCCCCGTTGAAGCGGTAGCTGTCGTACATGTGCTGGGTCGTCCAGGCGGCGGCCTCGGGGAACCAGAACGAGGTCGCCCAGTTGTGCACGCCGGTGAAACCGTAGGGGTTGGTCTCGTTGTTGACCACCCAGCCGCGGGCTCCGTACATGTTGGTGGCGGTCACTCGTCCGGGGGACACCATCGAGCTGATGTAGCGGTCGTAGGGGCGGGTCGTTTCGCGCAGGTTGGTTTGCTCGGCCGGCCAGTAGTTCATCTGGAGGTTGATGTTGACGTGGTAGTCGGCGTCCCAGGGTGGGTTGGTGACGTTGTTCCACACGCCCTGCAGGTTGGCCGGGAGGATGTCGTTCTCCCGTGACGAGGAGATCAGCAGGTAGCGGCCGTAGGCGAAGAACATCGCCTCCAGCGCGCGGTCCTGCGTCGAGGAACCGCCGGTGTAGTTGCCGCGCAGCGTGTTCGTCGGGACCGTCGGGTTGGTCTGGCCGATGTTCAGCTTCACCCGGTCGAACAGGTTCTTGTAGTCGGCGAGGTGCGCGGCCTTCAGTTCGTCGTAGCTCTTGGCCGCCGCCGTGGTCACCCGCGAGGTGACCCCGGCCTGCGGGTCGGTGCCCCGGTAGGTCGGGTAGCCGTCGGAGTAGTTGGTGCCCGCCGAGAGCACCAGCATGACGCTGTTGGCCCCGGAGACGGTGACACGGTCTCCGGAGTCGGTCCTGGTGCCGCCCTGGTTGACCACCTGCACCTGGGCCTCGAAGCGCAGGCCGTTGTTGGCGAGCTGGCCGCGGATGGTGAGCCGGCCGTTCGAGGCGGTCACGGTCTTGTCGCTACGCGGTGAGGTGTGCCGAAGCGTGAAGGAGACCCGGCCGGTCTGGTTGGCCGAGATCCGGGCCACGATCACGTTGCCGGGGTTGCTGGCGAAGTACTCGCGGGTGTACTCGACCCCGCCCGCCGTGTAGCCGACCCTGGCCACGGCCTCGCGCAGGCTCAGCTCGCGGCGGTAGTCCGTGGTGCTGGACGGCGGGTTGGCGAAGTCGAGGAACAGGTCGCCGAAGGTCTGGTGCGAACCGAAGTTGGTCTTGCCCTGACCGAGCGCGTTGGCGACCGTCTGCGGCGTGATCCTGCCGCTCTGGTCGATCTGCGCCTGTATGTTGTCGATGGCCCCGGGACGGGGGGAGGTCCAGTTGCCGTGGTTGTAGCCACCGGAGGCGCCGGGGCCGCCGGTCCACAGGGTCTTCTCGTTGAACTGGATCTGCTCGGAGGCCACCCCGCCGAACAACTTGGCGCCCAGGGGACCGTTGCCGATCGGCAGCGCCTGGGTCTCCCAGTTAGTGGCGGGGCTGTTGTACCACAGCGTGAGATCGTCGGTCGCGGGCAGCGCCAAGGCCTGCGCTGAGGTGGGCACATTCATACCGGCGAGCATCGCGGCCATACCTAACAGTGCGATGCCCAGTCTGGAGCGCGGGAACTTGATCACACAAATTCCTCCGATCAGCGAGGGTAGTAGACAAGGAAATAGCACCGAAACCAGGTCGAAACAAGACGTCACATCCGATGTTTCTCGACTGGGTGTCGGATCGACCCGTCGGCCTAGATGTCTCAAGATGAGATGGTCGCAGCTAGAACGCACATCGGCATGTCTACGTCGCATCATCCCTATGCATAGCGACAAGGGACTCGAACGATAGATCGGATGTTATCGGCTAGGCATCCAACGAAAGTTTCATGGACGAAGACCGAGGGCTTTGCCTCCGTCGTGTACTCGCTCACGCGAAGGAGGGGGCCGCCCGGCCAGCCGACTGCCCTGATTGCGCTAACATCCCTGCCTGCACCACACTGGTGACGATCAACGATCTCCATGAATACGACACCGATACGCTCGAGCACACACGGAGCACACCGAAGATCGAAAACGCTCGCAGGAACCCGATTCGACTCGCAAAGTCGATCAAGAAGCAAAGAAACCCCAGCTCACAACATGTGAGCCAGGGTTCTTCTGGGTGCGCCGCCAGGGACTCGAACCCCGGACCCGCTGATTAAGAGTCAGCTGCTCTAACCAACTGAGCTAGCGGCGCTTGCGTCCGTAACGATAGCAGTCCCAGGTGGGTGGTCGCACATCGAAAGGGACGCCGGGTGGGGTGGGGGTCAGGACTTCCAGGCGCCGGTGGAGAAGGGGACGGGGGCGCCCTTCTTGCCGACGCCGGGGCCCCACTTGGTGATCTTGTACGTGATGTCGATGTGGCCGAAGCCGCCGTTGTTCTTCACGGTCAGGGTGGCCGGGTCGAAGATGCCCTGGGTCAGGTCGGCGAAGGTCTTGGCGTCCAGGTCGAGCATGACGCCGCGCTCGGAGGGTTTGCCGGGGCCGCGGTCGCCGATGAAGAATTTTACGGTTTTGCCGTTGTAGGTGACGTAGCCCTCGGTGCCGAGGGGCCAGCTGGGGCTGGCGGCGAGGCCGCGCTGCATGGGCTTGCCGATGGCGGGCATGCCGGTGTCCCCGGCGCGGCCGGAGGAGTCGTCCCAGAAGTAGGACGCGGTGGTCTTGCCCATGTGCAGGGCCTTGGCGGCCTTCGCGGTGGTCTCGAAGTTCTGGGCCATGTCGGTGGATTTGAAGGCCGTGACGGGGGCGGCGTTGGCGGTCGACATGGCGGAGGCGGTGCCGACGGCGGAGACGGTGAGCACGGCGATGGTGGCGATGGCCACGGTGGCGCGGGTGTCCCGAAGCTGCGCGAGGTTTTCCAGCACGCCGGAGATGTTGAGCGGGTCGGCGGTCTTGAGCCGGTCGGCGAGCTCGCGCGGATCGGCGTTCTTGACCTTGGCCATGAGCTCACGCAGATCGGCGTTCTTGACGGTGGCGGCGAACTCGCGCAGGGCAGAGTGCTGGAACAGATCGGAGATGCGGGTCATGAAGAAGGGGTCTTTCATGAGACGACAGGGGCGGCCGCGTGCGTCCCGTTCGATCGGACCTGCGAGGGGCAAGAGCAGGCTGGGGCACGGGCGTGCCTACCGGAGGTTCCCGGCTCCGGCAGGGCCTGGACGGCTCCGCCGGACTCGGCGCCAAGCGGCTCCCGTAGGAAGGTCACCACTCAGTAACGAACTGGACTCTACCCACCAAGTCATGACAGAGCAAATGAAACACCCCAAAACGCCCTTAAGATCTCCCTTCGCATCCCAAGACCGACGCCGAACCCCTAAATCACCGGAAGAACGTCAACCACCAGCCCGGGAGGGTAAAGGCACCGCCAGGTGTTCCGACTCCATAACTGGCTCCGGGCGTTGATGGTCCGATGGGAGCTGTTTTGCCGTGGCGTGACCCGGTGGGTGGTGGACTGGATTTAACATGATCGACCGGGAGCCGCAGATGGAGACCCTCCTGCAGGGCGCGACGAGACTGTTCGCCGCGCTCGGGTACGATTCGACTACCCTCAGGCAGATCTCCGACGCCCTCGGGATCGACCCGGTCAAGGTCGGTTTCACTGGGAGCAAGCGCGACCTCTATCTCGCGGTCATCGAACGTGCGTACCGGATCGAGACCGAGGCCATGGGGCCCGCCATCACCGGTGTCGTGGTCGCCGACGCGGCCCAGGCGGCGGCCGCGATCCACACCATCGTGGACAGGTATCTGGACTTCTGCGTCGAGCACCCCGAATTCCCGGCGCTGTGGATCCACCGCTGGCTCTACGACGCGGCCGACCTCACCGGTCTGGAGCGCCAGTTCTCCCAGCCTCTGATCACCATGGCCACCCGGGTCCTCGAACAGGCGGTGGCCGACGGGTTCGTCGACTCCGGCGTCGACATGGAGTACTGCGTGTGGACGCTCGTGTGGTGCGTGCACGGGTTCGTGCAGGGTGGCGTCCTGGATCTCGAGGGGGAGCGGGTCGGGCCCGACTCGGCGGAGGAGCTGGCCCGGTTCCGCGGGCACCTGCATCAGCTGACTCAGCGCGTACTCTCCCTGCCTGAGGATGCCACTCCATGAAATGACATTGCGTCGTGGGCTGATGGCGCTCTGTTTCAGTTGTGTGACATTCCGGTACAGCCGCGCTACAGAGCTTGAAGTGCTAGCAATTGGCGATGGTACAAACACGTAACGCTACAGGTGAGTTACATCGTCGTATTTCAGCAGTACAACACTTCTGTGCGGTACCCCGACGGTGGCGGCCTGTCCGC